>JAEZZT010000082.1 GCA_023418435.1 Bacillota bacterium
GCCGTTACCAAGGCACGCGCCATCGTGCCCGGATGAATATCGACATTGCAGACCACAAACGTGTTGATCGTGCCTTCTTTGTGGATTTTGCGATCTCTCGGCTCATACCAGTCGGAAGGATCGCCCACACGGCCACCATTTACTTCCACCCCGCCGGTGACCACCGCCGTGACCGTCAAATCCTCGTAACTTCTTTCTGCAATGGCTACATTGTCCATCGAAGCTGCAGTGGATATACCGCTGACTCGCTGCGGATCCAAGCCCAATCGCTGCGCAATCAAAGCCAGATGCTTTTCATAAGTCTCCGCTTCCAACCGACAGGCCATTCCTGCGCCGGGATTTCCGTCATGATTGAAGATCGCCTGCAAATTTTCCTGCATGCCGCCCTGCAACACGGAAGTGGATAATACCCGCCGCGAACCGCCAAAAACCAGGACCAAAGATTTTTGATAGCGGTACAGCGCATCTCCATTTTTCCATTGATAAATCATCTTTGCCACCCCATTGCTCGGTTTTGTGTCTCTACTTGCCATTGCCAATGTAACAAACTCCTTTGCAGAAACTCGAACACCAGCCATTCCGGCGATATATAATCTACAAACTCACGAATTCCGGGATTCGTCCATGGCGCATGATAATCAATCCGATTGACATGCTTGCCCAGTTCCATCATTGTAAATTTCTCCGGCAATCGATATTGCCAATCCGCTAAAAATTGCCCGGATAAAGATTGGTGCAAATGAATGCCTTTAATATATTTGCGCAAATCTCCCAAATTGTCCATACAGCGATATAAGTAGGCCAATCCATCTTCTTCACTGCGCAAATCCTGGTTCGTGGAAAGCAAATGCCCAGTATCCAACATAATACCCGTCTTGGGATGCGGTGAGTGTGTCAGAATATGCTCCGTCAAATCTCTATCCACCAAGGTCATCCCCGGCCACCAAAGATTTTCCAACAACAGCCAAGTATCCTGCGGAATATACGGGGCGAGCTGGACGAGCAATGCCAGGGTAGCATCCACCACCGCTTGATCATCATAGTGAAAGTCCCAAGTATATACCTCACGGTAGCGCACATTGGCAACATGAAAAACCATGTAAGGTGGGTTTGCCTTGCCGGCTGCAGAAATATGCCTGCCGAAACTCTCTACCCATTCATCGACAGAAGTCGTGCCGAATATTTTTTTGACGCCTTCCCAATCGCCATAATCCGCCAATAAAGCCTCTTCATCTTGATACCAAAAATCCAACCAATTGGGATAAAACATAAGGTGACAACCACCAATCCGATGAGGCCGATGCAGTGTAGGACCCCACGCACGGCAAAACATCATTTCAATGCCGTCAAAGCCATATTGTTGCAATAGACTTTCCAAACAGTCGGCATCATTTTGAATCATCGTGCAATCGCTAGGAAAGTTCGTCAAGTTCAATAGTTTTTTCACTGTGCATGCTCCTTTAACTTCTTCCGACAGTGCTACTTGCATTCACCTTGCTCTTCCAATTCACCCTCCATTGCCAGATAAATATCCTGCAACTGTGCCAACCTTTCTTCATCTCCTTGCCAATATCCCCGTTGGTGGGCTTCCAATAAAGTCTTGGCAATACTTTGTAAGGCCCACGGATTGACTTCTTGCATCCACTCTTTCATTGCCGCATCCAAAGCGTACTTATCGGCAAATGCATCATACATCCACTGCTCGAGTACCGAGCTGGTCACATCCCATTGATACGCATGCGCAACATATTTGGCGAGATCCGAGGCCCCTTTATAGCCATGCTCCTTCATGCCCTGAATAAATTTCGGGTTGGCGGCTTCACCACGGAAAAGCCGATGCATCTGCTCCCGCAAAGTTCGCACCTTGACCCTGCTTCGATCCGTACTGTCGCCACTATAGGACTTGGGCGCTTTGCCGCTGGTACTTCGTACAGCCGCAATCATCCCGCCGTGATACGAGTTGTAATCATCCGAGGAAAGCATACTGAACTCACTATTGTCTTGATTCTGAACCGTGACTTCCATTTGCTGCAAGCGTCGTCGGAACAAGCTCGGGGCAAATGTCCCCTTCTCCGTACTCGTATACGCATGTCCGCCCCAACGCACATACACATCCGCCAAATCATCGATCGTTTCCCAGTTACCGTTTTCCAAGAGATCACAAACACCGGCACCGTATGCCCCGGGTGCGTCTCCGAAAATACGCCAACGAGCCTGTTCAAATGCTCTTTCTCTGTCGATCCCTTCCTCTCTCATCAACCATTCTACATCATCATCAATATGTTTGCGAACATAATTTAATTCCGGCGGCTCATCCAAAGCGGCTACCAATTTCATCGCCTTATCCAACCAAATGGAAGGCGTGGGCATCATATCCCGGAAAAGTCCGCTGATTCGTCCCGTGACATCGATACGAGGCCGCCCCAGCTCGGCGAGCGGAATCACCTCCAAATCAATGACTCTGCCGGAACCTTTCTGCCATACCGGGCGCACTCCCAACAATGCCATAAACTGTGCTACACACTGACCATGACTCCGTGTGTTCGCACCGGCCCAAAGAACAATTCCGACCATCTCCGGATAGCGACGCTCATCATCAATAAATTGCGCGATCACATCCTCCGCCAATTGCACACCGATGGCCCAAGCAGCCGGAGTCGGCAATTTGCGGCTGTCGATACCGTAGAAATTTCTGCCGGTCGGCAAAATATCCACCCGCCCGGAGGTAGGCGCTCCACCCGGTCCGGGCTCGATATACTTACCTTCCAACGCCTGCACCAAATTCTCCATCTCCGCCTGAGTTTGATCCAATCTTCCGGCCAGGTCGGTACTGATCCAATTCAACAAGCAAGACAAACGAGGCAAGTATTCTTTGGCATAGGCCGCGACAAAATCTTTTTTTTGCCAGTCATCATTGTATATATAATGATGTTCGGCTAAATAAGCGAGCAACTCCTCCGACTCCCGCCAGATCATGGCTAAATGCTCGCTGTACAAACGCCCGTCCTCGGCTAAGCGATGGCTTTCGGATTGCAGCAGATCCCAATCCAAACCTTTCGCTTCCGCAATCGTTTCCGGCAAACTTCCCCAATCTCCATTTTGAATTCTCGTCAACACGGACAAATACTTGACTTTCCGTTCCTCTTTCGGAGAATCCCCCAGAATATGCAGGGCCGAACGCATTTGCATATTTTCAATATCGGTTAAATATACATGAAGAGCGGCGGCTAAGTCATCGAAGCTCATCTCCCGTGCCCCCGAAATTTCCTCCAATAAATGAGCTTCCTCCGCTTTAGCCAAGACTGTCTCCTGCAAAGCAGCCAATGAATCCGGTTTTTCCGTCTTGAAATGGAAGTATTCATCCAAAAGATTTTGCATCTCTTCCATTTCCTCATACAAGCCGCTACGATCTTGCGGCGGCGTTAAATGACCGATCAAGCAAGCTGCACTGCGGCGCTTGGCTTGAATTCCCTCGCCGACAATAGTAGTCCAATACGGATAAATATTCGGCAAATCATCCAAGGCCATCTCCGGATAGCAATCGGCGGATAAACCGGCGCCTTTGCCCGGCAGCCACTCCAAGGTGCCATGCGTGCCGATGTGAAGCACGGCATCGGCTTGAAAATCCGTCCCCAGCCAGTGATAAAAAGCTTCATAGTGATGGGTGGGACTGGCATCCGGCGAATGATAAATTTTCGCGGCATCTTCACCGAATCCACGTGGCGGTTGCAAAGTAATAAAAATATTGCCATTCAAGTACCCGGGCACGATTACATGATCATCATAAACAAATACTTCTCCCGGAGGTTCGCCCCAATCTTCTTGCATCCGTTCACGGACTTTCGGACCTTTCGTCTGCCACCATTGGATGTATTCTTCTTGCGGCATGCGCCCCGTAGCCGTGCGGAAAAAAGATTCATCCACATAGCGTCGGTCATTGGTCGCATGGCGAGTGATGTCTCGGATAAACGATTGCCCATCCTCCGGAATCGTGTCCACGCCATACCCCTCTTCCTGCAATCTTTGCAAGATGCGTCGTACCGATTCAATGGAGTCCAGCCCCGCTGCGGAACCGATATTTGCATTATCGGCCGGGTAATTATGAAAAATAATGGCAATTTTCTTATCGGCATTATTTTTCTCTTGCAACTCCACCCATTTTTTTGCTTTGCGCGCCAAGGCATCCACACGTTCTTCAATCGGTCGATAATAGCCTTCCTCGTATTCATTTACTTCGTAGCCGGCCAAGACGCCGCCATGCAAGACGCCATCCATCTCCGGCAAGGATACCGCCAAATTCACATCCATGGCATTGAGACCTTGAATATCTCCTTGCCAATCTTCCGGCTTGGACGACATATTGTAGGCCTGCAGAATAGGAATCCGAAAACCTAGCAAATCCTCGATGGTTACCGCTTGCAAACCGACTAAGGAAAATTTTCCCGTGTGAATCAACAAATGCAAAGCAAAGTCTTTACCCGCCTGTCCGAAGAGTCGTTCCATCCCCTGTTTCAGATTGGGAATGTCAAGTTGATCACTGCCGCCATACGGCGCAAAGAAAGGCAGCGGATTCAGTCCATATTGCCAAAGTTGTTGTGCCAATGCTCGTTGGTACAGCAGATCTCCCGCCAACCACTCTTCCCGATAAAAGAGAATACCGACATTCTTTCTTTCCGGAGCGTACCATGCCGACTCCGCCTCGCGATAGGCGTCAAAGTCCTCGTAAATTTTTCCATCCTGCGGATTCCATATCCCCTGCCAGGGCAGCAATTTGGGGTCTTGATAGGACACCGGCAAATCCAGGAGATGGCCGGCCGTCCAATGAAACAATTGTGCATAATTTTCCGGACCACTATAAGCGATATATTTTTTGGCGGTAAGCACTTCCTCGGCTGTAAAACCGCCCACCATTTCCGGCGTGACGATATCGTCGATCAGCATGAGATAGCGCAAATGATGCTCTTGTGAAAATCTGGCAAAAGTCCGCAGAAAGGGAGTATCCAACCCACTTCCCATATAGGTCAGATAAATGGCGTCGGCGGTCAAAAGGCGTTGCGGCCAATGAGCATCCCAAGCCGTTCCCATATCCACCGAATACAACTCGACCTCCGCTCCCAATTCGCGAATATTTTTTTCTTGCCACTTGCGAACGGCATGAAAATGGCGAGACATATTCGTAATGAATAAGATTTTCTTCATGCTGCTTTCTCTCCTTGATCTTGATACCAAAATTCTGCCATTCGTTTGGCGGCCTCGAGCGCAAAATGATTCAAGCTCAACAAATGTCGTGCATCCACCACGCAAATTTGCTGATTGCGTACCGCCGGAATCGTTTGCAACGAAGGGTCATGAAGTATTTCATCTTTTCTCAGCGCATGATATTTCCCCGTATCATATTCGCTTCCCGCGATGACGATTACGTCCGGAGCCAAATCCACCAAGCGTTCCTTGCTCAAGGTCTCTCCCTGTTTCAGGCCCGCTTCCTCCGCCGCATCTTTCATTCCCGCCAGGCGACAGATCTCCGCAAAAAAGCTTCCCTGCCCTCCGCCGATACCGAACGAAGAATAATAGACGACTCTCGGTGCTCTTTTCCCGCTTTTGCGGGCGGCTGCGACCATCTGCTGCAACGATTTTTCTTCGGCCTGCATTTTTTCTACCAATTTTTCAGCCCCGGCTTCCTCACCCACGACTTTGCCGATCGCTCGAATTTCCTCGGCAACCTCCGCAAAGTGATGCGGCGTCTTGCTGACATATACCGGTACTCCCGATTGGCGTACCTGCTCCAAAAAATCGGGACTCATCCAATCGGCACCGATAAATAAATCGGGTTGGAAAGACATCACCGATTCGATATTGCTATGCGCTTTTCCCCGCACTTGTGCCGCTCTATCCGGTAAATTGGAAGCAATATCGCCAATGGCTGCAATGCGTGACGGTTCTACCAACTCCAAGACAATTTCATCATTGCTCACGCCCAGACTGACGATATGTTGCGGCTTATTGTGTCCGGAATCGGCCGGTTTGGCATGGTTACCGGTACAACCGCTCAGCAGAACAAGGAATAGCGCCATCATGAAAACCAGTAATTTTTTCATCATATATCCTTTCTATATTCTTGACTATTGGTTACCTGTGCTTTCTTTACATCGACTTCCCGAATGGATTCACGGGGAAGCTCCTGCCGCAACTCGCTTTGCAAGGAAACACCATATACGGCATGAGCCAAAGCTTCCGTTGCAAAGTACCGATAAATAGTTTGAGAAATCATATAGTAATCCGGAATATACAAAAGTTGGTGATGACGAATCGCCGGCATATTTTGTAAAGCCGGATACTGCAAGTATATGTCGGCCAGCCGATCAATATGATGTACGCCGCGAAAATCCCAAGTCGGCATCAACAAATAATCCACTTGTTTCCCCACCAGTTGTTCGTGAGCCAATACGCCTTCTTGAAGTCCGAGTTCGGCTGCTACATTTCGACATTCGGCTTCCCGGATGACGGCATCGATCGTGCTGCCCCGGCCGCCGGCCGGTCCCAGCATACTGATCCGTAAAACTTGAGTTTTATCTCGTTGCAAATCTCGAATGTCGTTTTGCAATTGCTGCAAATCCGCCGAAAAGGCCGTCGCCAGTTGATGAGCTCGCTTTTCTTTGCCCAACACCTTGCCTAACAATTCCAAATTACCGGCAATGTCGGTCGCTTGATAAGGACGGCGAATAATGAAGACCGGCATGTGCATGGCTTCCAATTGCCGAATCATGTCGTCCTTTCCCGGCGACGTGACCAGGATAAGATCCGGCTGTAACGACACGATATGCTCTACATTTTGTTCGACACGCTGAGGTATTTTCTGTGCCGCTGCAGATAAGTTACAGATTCCCGGATCGTCCATAAAATAACTGACGGCTGCTATTTGCCGGGGATCCAGCAATAACAATGAAACTTCACTCGTCGGAATATCCAATGCCACGACTCGTCGGGGCTCAAGAGGCACCTCCACACTCCGCCCCAAGCCGTCGACGACGACATGCGAGGAAGGACTCGACTGCGGAGCGGCACAACCGCCGAGAAACAGCAACAAAAACAGCCCTAGAAACCAGCATTTTCGTAACATACGGCGCTTAACCTCTCCATTCACTGACTACGGACAATACTTTTTCATCCGACAATTTTTGAATATGGTAATAGCCGGCTTGCATTGCTTTCGCGATCTTCTTAGCAATTCCCATGCTGATAAAATCCGTTTCCGTATCGATCACCACGGTAGTTAATTTGGCGCGTCCTATTTTCTCCGCCTGCAAAATAGCTTCCTGCACCGGATTTCCGCCATGTAAAGAAGCCGTTGCCCGGCCGTCCGTCACCAAAATGAAAATCGGCCTCACATCCGGATCTTGATAATGCAATTGGGACAATACTTGAAGTGCCGTTTCCAAGCCGGCTGCCAATGGTGTCTTGCCTCCGGTCGGCAATTCCCGCAATTTTTTCTGCGCCAAATCGATACTGCGAGTCACGGGTAACAGCACTTCGGCACGATCTCGACGAAAAGTAATCAGGCCGACTCGATCCCGCTTTTGGTACGCATCTTGTAAAAGTCCGTAAATGGCCCCTTTCACTGCTCCCATGCGGTGTTTCGCGCCCATGGAGCCGGAAGCATCTACGCAAAATAGAAATACGCTCCCGGTCCGCTTTTCGCGGACCTTCCGACGTAAATCGTCCGGATACAGCGCTACTGCCAAATCGCCCTTATCTCTCCAGTGCTGGTACGGTGCTGCGGCACGAATGGTGGCATCGAGCGCCAAGTCGCTTTCTCCCTTGCCCATCGGTATCGCCCGAATATAACGCCCTTGTTTCAGATGAGTCCGTGTCCGTTGGCGTTTGCCACTGCCGGAGCGATGATGACGATCCATCGCCATTTTGACTTTCATCTGCAATCCGGCCAAGGCTTTGTCAATATCCTGCCAGACCTCCGGCGGAAGTACTCCCTGCCCTTGGGATTCATCCCGCTCCTCGGCATCTTCTATTTCTTCATCATTGCGATCTTCGGGTTCCGTATTTTGCCCCCCGGCATCATTCGGTGACTGATCCGGTACTTCCTGCGGCTCCTGCCGTTCTTGTTCTTCCTGTCGGTTCGGATCATCCTGCGACTCCTGTTGTGCCTGCTCCTCCGGTGGTTGCGGCGGTTCATCCGCATCGGCCGGTTGCTCTTGCTCCGGTTGCCGCATACGATGAGGAAGCACAAAATAGGCAGCTCGTTCCATATCCTCAGGAATCAAGAAACTACGTCCAGCCAAGGCTGCGATCGCCTTGCTCGCCTCCAAGAGAATGATATCTCCGCGATGACCGGCAATAAAAGCTTTTTCACAATAAGCCGCTGCCAGTTGCAACATCGGTGCCGGCACGACGATTTTCTCTATCAAACGACCTGCTTCCTCTACTTTCGCCGCCAATGCTTCCGTTTCCCGGCGATAGCGAGCGATGAAGGCCATGCGATCCTGTTCATATGCCAAGACACGCTTCATAACCTCCTGCTTTTCCGTTGCTTCTTTTAAAGTAGGCACCTGCACGAAGAGACCGAATTTATCCAGCAATGCATCACTCAAAGTTCCCTCTTGAGGATTCAAACTTCCGATCAAAACAAAGTCACTGGCATGCTCATGGGAAAGCCCTTCTCGCTCCACGGTATTTTTCTTCGTGGCATGCGCTTGTAGTACTGCCGCCAATAAATCCTGGCGCAACAAATTGATTTCATCGATGTACAGATATCCCCCATCTGCATCTGCCAAAAGTCCCGGCGAAAAAATGCGTTTTCCCTGCGCCAAGGTTTTCTCCAAATCAATATGCCCGAAAACCCTGTCCTCGGTCGCAGACAAGGGTAGCTCAACCGCTTCCATGCCCACCATCGTCATCGCCGCTCGGAGCGCTGTAGATTTCGCCGTGGCTTTATCTCCGGAAATCAAAAGCCCGCCTACTTTGGGATTGACCAAAGTAATCAGAATCGCCTCTTGCAAATCTTGCTGACCTACCAAGGCGACAAAAGGATAGATGTATTGATACTTCATGCTCTCACTCTGCCAAAATTCGATCCACTACAGTGATGTCCATGCCGGTTTCTTCAAAGGGCAATCTTCGCATGCGATGCGGCAACACCAAGGTAGCCGCTTCGCGTAAATCCGCCAACTCGACTTCTTCTCTACTGGCCAATGCCGCAATGGTCATGGCCGTTTTCAGCATGGTAATATCCGCTCGATGGCCATCCACTTGCAACGCCACCGACAACTCGGCTGTCTTTTGCAAAATCCGGTCGTCATACTTGACCTGTGGCAAAATTTCTCGCGCTTTGGCCAAAGCCTGCCGTAGGCTTTCCTGCTCGTCGGCATAGCGCGCCACGAAATCCTCCGGATTCGCTTCGAACTCCAAGCGTCTTCGAATGACTTCCACGCGCTGACTCGCTTCATGTTCTCCCCGTACTTCTACGGATAAACCGAAACGATCCAATAATTGCGGCCGAATATCCCCTTCCTCCGGATTCATGGTTCCGATCAGAACAAATTTTGCCGGATGCGAAATGGATACCCCTTCGCGTTCGACCGTATTGACACCCATCGCCGCCGCATCCAAGAGAACATCGACGACATGGTCATCCAATAAATTGATTTCGTCCACATAGAGAATATTGCGATTGGCTTCCGCCAAAATTCCCGGCTCGAATTTTTTCTTGCCTTCGCTGATGGCATGTTCCAAGTCCAATGTCCCCACCACGCGATCCTCCGTTGCATTGACCGGTAGTTCCACCACTCTCATCCGTGTAGCGGAAGATACCAATTCGCCTTCTTTTTCCTGACATTCCGAGCAATAGAGAGCCGGCTCGTCCGGATCGCAACGAAAACGACAATCCTCCACTCTTTCAATCGGCGGCAAGACATCGGCCAGAGCGCGAACCGCCGTTGATTTGGCAGTGCCCTTCTCTCCTTTGATCAAAACCCCGCCGATCGAGGGATTGATGGCATTCAACAGCAATGCCTTCTTCATCAGTTCTTGGCCTACAATGGCACTAAAAGGATAATTTTGCCTTTTCATCTCTATTCTCTCCTTTGTGTTTTCGATAACGATAAATAAACATTTTCTTTAAAACACATTCCGCCTCATAGGCATGTTTTTCTCCTACCCAGCGTGCATAACAACCACCGCCGCAATGATCTAGAAATTCGCAACTATGACATCGTTGCATGACCCCATGCAGTCGTTTTTCCACTTCCTGCATTTTTTCTTGCCACATACCGTCTCGGAAAGAGCCGATCCGGAACTCCGGATAGCCCGACAGAGATGCGCAGGAATAGCACTCTCCCGCCGGATTTACGAATAACGAGCCATGCGACATTGCGTAACAATGCCCGAAAGTCTCCATTTTGCGCTCGGCCAATTGGGCCACTCGCTGCTGATGAGAAAAAATCAAATGTTTACCTGTCAATTTTTCCATTAGCTGCGCTCTGGCCAAGACTTTGGACAAGGCTTTTTGCATCTCTTCTTCCGTAACCATTTCACGAGCATTCGCTCGTCCTTGCGGCCGCAAAAGATCAAATCCCAGTTTCCCCACATTGCCGGCATAATATGCCATATCGACGATGGATTCCAATTGCTCGACATTATGCTTTCCTACCACACAAGTGAGTCCCACGGTCACTCCGGCGTCGCGCAAATGATTCAGACCTTGCATAATATCCG
Source organism: Bacillota bacterium (assembly GCA_023418435.1). Classification (GTDB taxonomy): domain Bacteria; phylum Bacillota; class Negativicutes; order Veillonellales; family Negativicoccaceae; genus JAEZZT01. The sequence continues at coordinate 10,726 of JAEZZT010000082.1, forward strand.
CTGCCGTACCCGTCCCATCCGCATAGCATCTAGCGGCATCATTGCATTTGGCACTGCCGTCCAGACTGACGCCCACGCCGATCCGATGTATGGCCAAATACTCCGCAATGGCCGGTGTCATCAAACTGCCATTGGTTTGGATCTGCAAGGTGGCTCGATATCCGTTTTGCTCGATGTAATCAACGGCATACGCCAATCTTTCAAATGCCAGAAGAGGTTCTCCGCCGGTAAACTGAACCCAGAAATGATTTCCGTCTCTACCGGCCAAGTCCAATGCCCAACGCAAGGCGGCTCGAGGCATCTTGACCGACGGCTGGTTGGCAGCATAACAATACGTACATTGAAAATTACAAGCACCTGTCAGGGCAAGTATCAACATTTGCGGGCGAATTGCCGGTAGAGAGGCTGCTCTCTCATTCATCTCTCCAAAATCTCCTCGGGCCTTTGTTGAAGTAATCGCACGCAAGATGCAACATCCAAATCTATATATTGTCCGAGTGCCAATTTATCTTTCAACTCGGCTTGATCTTCCGCATTTAAAACTCGCGAATCGAAATATACCTTGCTGAATTTATGCCATTGTCCCCAACTGCTTCCTTCAATTATTCGGCCGGCAGTATCGTAAATAAAGGCATAGGATGTTTCCTCACCAGGCGGATATTTCCCGATATGTACGCCGAACACCTCCGCACAATAGGCCGCCAGCGTATCATCCGACAGTACCGGCGCATAGATGTCGGCCTTGCCGTACAAACTCCGCACCAAGGCACAAAACGTCGGACCGGCAGCTTCGACATATACCTGTGGTAAAGGCCGATTCTCCCTATTCTTTTCTAAAGTATAAATATCCAGCTCACCGGACACCGGATTTTCATATACAAGGGCATTCAAACCGAATCCCTTGCGAATATTTTCAGCCGTCAACACGTCCGCCGGCTTTCCTTCTGCCACAATTTGCCCCTTGGCAATCAGCAAAAGACGGGAGCAAAAACGTGCGGCCATTGTCAAATCATGGCAAATCATCACGATCGTTTTACCGCTCTGCGTCAATTCACGGCAATAACGGAAAATCTCTTCCTGGTAGACAAGATCGAGACTCGCCGTAGGCTCGTCGAGGAAAATGATATCCGTTTGCTGTGCCAAAATTTTAGCCAGGAGCACACGTTGCCGCTCGCCACCGGATAATTGGCTGATCATTTTGTCTCGCAAATGATACACACCGGTGAAATGCATACATTTCTCGGCAATACGACGATCTTCCTGGCCCTCGTTCTCCCACCAGGCCAAGTAGGGATAGCGTGCCGAGAGAACGACTTCTTCTGCCGTAAAACCGAAGCCGATTTGCATATCCTGTTGCATGAAAGCCAATTGCTTGGCTATTTCTTTTTCCGTTAATTCGCCGATCTGTCGCTCGCCGATCCATACTTCGCCGCTCGACTTGGGCACTATGCCTCGTACTGCTTTTAGAAAAGTACTCTTGCCCGCACCGTTCGGACCGATGATGCCGACAAATTCTCCCCTCGTCAAGGTCATATCCAGGTTTTCCAAGATACGAGTATCATTGAGCGTAACGCTGATATTATTGGCTCTTAAAATATTGTCCGTCATCAGAACATCCCTCCCTGCTTCCGCATTCTACGCAATAAAAACAGGAAGTAGGGCGCTCCCAATAGAGCCGTCATGATCCCTACGCGCACTTCCGTCGGTGGCATGATGGTCCTGCCCAACGTGTCACAAAAGAGCAGAAATATGGATCCGGTGAGAGCGGAGACCGGCAGCAGGAGTCGATGATCCGGACCGATCAACAGTCGCACGATATGCGGCACAATCAAACCAACAAAGCCAATGGAACCGGATACACAAACCGCGGTCGCCGTAATGAACGAAGCCAGGAAAAGGAAGAGGATCCGATACCAGACAACCGGCAGTCCCAACGCCTTGGCTTCAATTTCTCCCAGGACGAGTACATTTAAATGTCGTGCCAACATGCAGAGGACGGAAATCCCTACGGCAATCGGTCCCACTGCCAAGTACACATGTTCCCAACGGCGATAATCGAGTCCGCCGACCATCCAAAAGAGAAACTCTTTGAGTCGGTATTCATTCATAAAGGTCAGTACTCCGCTGGTTAAAGCCCCCAAGAGCATACTGACCGCTACGCCGGCCAACAACAGGCTCATGGTAGGTATCTTGCCGCCTCTCATCGTCAAGCTGATCGTCAACAACACGGCGGCAAACGCTCCAACGAAAGCGAAGGCCGGCATGTAAAACAATCCGGCAGAGCTCAATCCCGTGGCAACGGCAATCACGGCGCCGAATGACGCCCCGGCCGAAACGCCGATGACGCCCGGATCCGCCAACGGGTTGCCGAATACCCCTTGCATCACCGCACCGGCCGTAGCTAGCGCACTGCCGACCAGGAGAGCGACCGCGATTCTGGGCATACGGATATACCACAACACGGCTTCCTGTTCGGGAGTCAAGGCCTTGCCGGCCGCATCCTGCCACCCCAGCGAAATCAGCAACTGATGGCCGATAGCGCTCGCCGGAATTTGAATTTGCCCGGCATATAAGGCACCCAGTACCAGGACAACCAATACCGCCACCAGGAGGCTAATAATACCTGATTTTCCCCAACGCGAACGTATCATCTCTCTCCTCCATCCTCTTCATGATAATCCTCCAATTCTCCTTCCGTGCGAAGTAGAATTTCCGTCAACAATTCCTTTTGCTCATCACTTGCTGCCCACAAATTACGGGCGGAAGCTTCCCAAAAAGTCTCCGCCAGGCGTTGCAAAGCCCAAGGATTTACCTTATTGAACCAAGCTTGCATCTTGCTATCCACAACATAGGTATTGAACAATTGATCGTACATCCAATCACTGGCTACATCGCTGGTCGCATCCCATTGATACATGTGCGCTACATAATTTGCCAATTCTTGTGCCCCTTTGTAACCGTGGCGTTGCATACCCTCGATATACTTGGGATTCAAGGCCTCTCCCCGCACCAAACGCTCCGTTTCTTCTGCAATCGTCCTCGTGACTACTTCACGACGCCGGGAAGTATCGGCAAGTATCGCCAGCGGCTTATTGCCTCGAAAAGTTTCTACGGCGGCATTCATACCTCCATGATACGCATTGTAATCATCCGAATTCAAGAGATGACTCTCCCGATTATCGGCATTTTGGATCGTCATGGCTACCGTCTGCAAACGTCTCGGAAAAAGATGGCGTGCATCCACTGCTTCCTCGTTCTCGACAAAAGCATATCCGGACCATTGCAGATATACCTCCGCCAGGTCGGCCTTATTCTGCCAAGCTCTTGTCTCCAGTGCCGCTCCGACACCGGCGCCATAAGCCCCGGGCGGATCTCCGAAAACTCGCCAACAGGCCTCTACAAAAGAGATCTCCTCACCCTTTTCGCGAGCCCAAGCCAAATCCTCCTCGACATGCTTACGCACATAGTTCATGTGGACAGACTCCGGCAATTCAGCCACCAAGCGGACGGCTTGATCGACCCAAGCGGCGGCTGTCGGCATGGTGTCGCGGAACAATCCGCTGATTCTCGCCACCACATCGATGCGTGGTCGCTGTAATTCTTCCAAGGGGATGACTTCCAGTCCGGTAATCTGACCGCTTTCTCCTTGGCGCAAAGGTCGCACGCCCAATAAAGCAAATATTTCGCCCAGGCATTGCCCATAGCTGCGCATCTGTGCCGTCGCCCACAACACGATCCCGATACTTTCCGGATACTCGCCTTCAGTCTGCACATATTTCTCGATCGCCTGTTCCGCCATAATTTGCCCGATGCGATAAGCGTTTTCGGTCGGAAAAGTACGCGGGTCCAAGGAAGTGAAATTTCTGCCGGTCGGCAATATATCCGCTGCACCGGATGTAGGCGCGCCTCCCAACGAGGGTTCGATATATATTCCTGACAGCGCCGTTATCGTATTCGCAATTTCATTGGGAATTTGCCGCAAAGCCGGAATGATGACATCCCTCAAATGTTCTGCCAATTCCCATACTTCCTCCGTTATTTCCGAATCTATGCCCATTTTCTGCAACTCATGTTGCCACTGTGTTTGGGTATAAGAAAAATCGGACTCGATGCCGATATCCAAGATGGCATCTTTCCATGCATAAATCTTTTTCTTTTTCTCTCTCGGTGTGAGATCCTCCGGGAAGTTTGCTTGCGCCAATATTTCCGGTAAACTTTTTCTCTCTCCCTGTGACATTTCCGTCAACATGGCTACATAGGTCCGCATCGCCTCAGTGCCGGGAGCTTTCCCCAACACATGCAAGCCGGTGCGAACTTCCAAATAGAGCAAGTCATCCAAACGATCATGCAAAACGGCAGCATAATCGTCCCATGCTCTTTCCGTATCCGCCACGGGCTCATCCCATGCCAAACGGCCGGCGACGGTCCCAATCTCTTCACATAGCGACTGCGTGCTTTGTCCCAACCTGCGAGTTTCGCCATACTCCGTCAATAATCTGCGCAACACGGCATAGTCACCGAATTCTCCGGCTTGTTCTTGAGGCGGCGACATATGGCCGATCAAACAAGCGGATCCTCGACGCTTGGCTTGAATGCCTTCGCCGACAATCGTCACCCAATAGGGATAAATATCTGGCAGTTCCCGCAACGCAGCATCCGGATAACAGGAAGCCGACAAACCGGTACCTTTGCCGGGCAACCATTCCAAAGAGCCATGCGTTCCCAGATGCACAACGGCACTTGCTTTCCATTCCCGACGAATCCATTCATAAAAAGCCAAGTACTGATGAGATGGCGGCAAAGTCGGACTATGATAAATCGCCGAAGTATCTTCTGCAAAGCCACGGCTCGGTTGGATACCGACAAAAATATTTCCCAGCACAATCCCGGGAGCCAACACTTTGTCTCCAAACACCAATTTCTCCCCCGGTGCAGTCCCCCAATGGGTTGCCATTTCTTCTTGTGTTTTCTCGGGAAGCACATGGTAAAAATCTCGATACGACTCTGCTTGGAGACCGGGCGCAGACGCAATTTGTTTTTCTTGTAAAAAAGCGCTGTCATTGGTGGCCTGTGCCAAAATCATCGCCATCAAGCCTGGCGAGTCCGCCGGCAAATCTCCCACTGTATACCCTTCATTGCGCAATTCCCGCAAGAGAGCCAATAAACTCTCCGGTGTATCCACGCCGGCCGCCGAGCCGATATTGGAGTTACGTGGCGGATAATTGTGAAGGATGATGGCCACCTTTTTCTCACTATTTGACAATGTGCGTAGCATCGCCCAATTTTTAGCTTTGGCTACCGTCATTTGAATTCTTTCCGGAATCGGCTCGTACGAGTGGACATCGCTCGCCGATTTGCCGCTGATCGGCTGGGTATGTAGGATGCCGTCCTGCTCCGTAACGAGCACCTGAGTTCCGAGCTCGGTAGTCCCCAACCCCAAGGTGCTGCCCTCCCAACAAGCTACTTCCTGATATAAAGAATATGCTTGCAGTACAGGAACTCCTGCCCGCTTGACCACGTCCAATTCAAATCCGGGCATCCCCGTCATACTCTGTTGCTGCAAAGTAATGACCGCACCGATAGGCAATTCGGGCTGAGCAACTACCTCTCGAAATACTTCCGCTACTCCGCCGTATCCCAGCTCTCTATTTGCGCCGAATTGGCAAAAAAGAGCAATTCCTCGACACCCCTGTCT
>JAEZZT010000106.1 GCA_023418435.1 Bacillota bacterium
CGGAAATTAACTATGGTTTCGGTTTGCTGCTCGTCGCCGGTTTTAACGGCGGCCACGGCACGGCAGCGGCCGTGGGGAATACGTTCTCGCGCATCGGTTTCCCGGAAGCGGTAGACCTGGGGATGACGGTAGCCACGGTGGGGATTTTGGCCGGTGTGTTCGGCGGCTTGCTTTTTATCAAATGGGCGACACGCCGAGGTTATACCGAGTATATTAAGGATTTTCGCTACATCTCCGGTGAACTTCGTACCGGCCTGATTCCGAGCGGTGGGCGCGAAGAATTGGGGAGCAAGACAATTGCCAACGTTGCCTTGGACCCGTTGGCCTGGCATTTGGCGCTGGTGCTCGTTCCTTGCGGAGCGGGATATCTCTTGAATAAATGGATCTTCAAGACCACGGCCATCGACTTGCCGACCTTTACGGTGGCATTTCTGTTGGCGATTGCATTATTCCTCGTCCTCAAGCAGGTCGGTGTGTATGAATACGTCGACACGAGACTGTTCGACCGCTTGAGCGGGGCAACGACGGACTACCTTGTCTTCTTCGGTGTGGCATCGATCAAGGTGCCGGTCGTAGTGGCGTATGCCTGGCCGCTCTTGCTCCTGTTGCTCTGCGGATTGCTGGTCGTCTTTGCGACGATGAGGTATGGCGGTCCGTTGATGAATAAAGAGAGTTGGTTCGAACGCTCGATTTTCGTTTTCGGCTATGCAACGGGTGTGTTTGCCATCGGCTTCGTATTGCTGAGAATTGTCGATCCGACATATCGCTCCAAGACGATTACGGACACGGCCATTGTCGGCCCCTTCAATACACCTTTGGAAATCTTCACCTGGTCATTTGCGCCGTATATGTTGATGAATGGTCAACATTGGTGGGTAGTAGGAATTTATACCTTGGTCTCCGGCGGATTGGTCCTGATTTGCCGAGTGTGCGGTTGGTGGTGGTACCGATTGCCGTTGGCAGCACGCGGAGATGTATCTGCAGAATAGAAAAAACACTGAATCCAATTGGATTCAGTGTTTTTGTTTGAGGGCTTTTTTGCGCTCTTTGGCAAGTCGCGAGGCGAAGTCGCCGGCCGTCTTTCTGGCCAGGTCAGCGAATGCCAAGGAACTGTTGCGTGCATAGGTATAGCGTGCAATGGTCTCTCCGCTTTGTTCATCCTGCAATGTGTATTGGATGAGCAAGTAATGGGAGAGCCAATGCCGGCCGGGCACATAGTAGGACTCGTAGTCCACATAGGACGAATAACCGACTTGTTCCCCTTTGTCATTGATGACGGGAACATAGTAGACACGCGGCTGCCAATCGACATAGCCGGGCGTATATCCCCGGTGGATATCAGCGGCTTCGATATCGATGATCAAGTGAGCATCCGGCCGAAGGACTTGGCTTGGCCGTTTCCCGTTCGGATAAGCGTGAAAATCTTTTTTACTCAGCTTTTCTAGCACTTGGTCGTAGAAGGGGAGTAAGAGGGAGATATATGATGTCTCCGGATCGTTGTAATTGATGTGAACCTCGATGTTTTGCAATTTGGAAAAATCGTAGTGCGCATCAAAATAGCCGCCGTCTTCCGCATTGGCGATGGAAGAACAGCCAAGGCTGAAGAGACAAAACACAAAAGCTAGGAATATATTGCGATAATTCATTTTTACACCTCGTTTTTTACCGGTTGTTGAAAATACCTTTTGCCCTCTTGCAAGACGGTCTCGATGAAGTCCTGCGTACAGCCGAGATAATTGGCCGGATCCGTTAGTTCGTCGATTTCCGTCTCCGTGAGGCAGGCGGTGATTTCCGGTTCATTTTTCAATAACTCGCGTAGCGCTTTTTCTTCCTGATAGGCTTGTTGGGCCAATTCATATACTTTGTGATGGGCACTGAGACGCCCTGTTTTTTCTGCGAGTTTCATCATCACGGCTTCGCTGAGCATCAGTCCGTGGAGAATATCCACATTGCGGCGCATATGCTCACGATAAATGATTAAGTCGGACAAGACATAGTGCAATTTATCCAAAGCGGCCGACAGATAGACGGAGGCATCGCGCAAAATGATATTTTCATTGAGCGATACACTGAAGTCACGTTCGTTTTCCACCCACATGCATTCCAACATAGTCGGTACCGTGTAGCGCACTTGGCGACACAGGCCGAGAATATTCTCAAGTGTTTGCGGATTGCGTTTGTGCGGCATGGTGGAGGAGCCGACCTTGCCGTGGAAGAATGGCTCTTCCAATTCGGCAATTTCCGTACGGGATAGCGACATAATTTCCTGGGCGATTCGTCCGAGAGTACCGGCCATCAAACCGACTACGCTGACGTACTCGGCGATATTGTCACGGGCATTGAACCAAGCGATTGCCGGCACTTTCAATTGCAGTTTCTCCATCACGCGGCGTTGGGTCTCCAAGCCATGTTGCGGATCGGCGGCCATGGTACCGACGGCACCGGATAATTGGCCGGTGAATAAACGCTCGGCGAGTTCCGGTAAACGTTGTAAATGGCGCTGCACTTCATCCGCAAAACCGGCGAATTTAAACCCGAGCGTAATCGGTAGGGCATGAATTAAATGTGTCCGCCCCGGCATTAAGGTATGTCTCTCGGCCTCCGCCAAGCGCAAGAGCTCGCGATAAATGGACTCCATTTGTGCGGTCAGTAACGTATGCGCTTCCCGTAATTGCAGGATGAGGCCGGTGTCGAATATATCTTGCGTGGTGGCGCCCCAATGCAGGTATTCGCCGACTCCTTCCGGAAGAATTCGGGAAAACTCCTGGAGTGCCGGTACCATGGTGATGGAAGAGCGATAGCCGTCGGCAATGCGGGACAAGTCCAAATTTTTTACATCCGCATACTCCCGTATCGTGGCGGCGATTTCAGGTGCGAACATGCCTTGCTCGGCCTGTGCTTCGGCGATGGCGGCCTCCACATCCAACCATTTCTGGACTACATTGGCATCGGAGAAAATCTCCGCCATATCCGCCTGGGAATACAGATAGGAAAATAATGCTTGGCTCATGACAGTCATCCTCCTCGGAACTCGGATTTATGTTATAATAGAACAATACTTTGTTCTATACTCAATTATAGCAAGTTTTTCGGGAGAAATCCTCTGCCCCGGAAGAAAGATTGTGAAGAATAAGTATAAAATGATTGACAGAGTATAGATTGTGTGCTAAAGTATATTAGCATGTGAACGGGTCATGAACCCGATTTTTAGAATTTAACGAAGGAGCGAGGTGTAACGATGCGCGAAGCAATCACCTTGGCGTGCACAGTGTGCAAACAACGCAATTATCGCACGAACAAGAACAAAAAGAACAATGCAGAACGTTTGGAAATGAACAAATACTGCAAGTTCTGTCAAAAACACACGCTGCACAGAGAAACGAAATAATCGTTTTCCGGTTTGCGGGATGAAGAAACGGAGGGTAAGATGGCAAGTCGAAACACGGCAGTTGAGAAAGGCGGAATCACTTCTTTCTTTCGTGGCGTCAAAACGGAAATGAAAAAGGTACAATGGCCTACGAAGCGAGAGCTGGTACGCTACACGATCGTGGTGTTCATTACCGTCGTCTTCATTTCCCTTCTGATTTTGGTCATCGATTTCGTGTTTATGGAATTGTTCCGACTGTTTACGTCGGCAATTCGGTAAGGAGGCACGAATGTCTGATATCAAATGGTATGTCGTTCATACCTATTCAGGATACGAAAACAAGGTTAAGACCAATTTGGAATTAAAAGTCCAATCATTGGGGTTGACGGACACCATTCGCCAAATACTGGTACCCATGCAGGATGAAGTCGATATTAAAGACGGCAATCGTCGCGTGGTACAGCGGAAAGTATTTCCCGGCTATGTGTTGGTAGAAATGGAAGTCAACGAACACACTTGGTATGTCGTGCGCAATACTCCGGGCGTGACCGGATTCGTCGGCACGACAACCAAGCCGATTCCGTTGAGTGATGAAGAAGTAGAGAGAATCTTGCACGGACAGGAAAATGGTGCTGCTCCGGTGCCCAAGATTCATGTCCAGGTCGGAGATCCGATCCGCATTACTCAAGGGGCATTTGAAGACCAAGTAGCTCGAGTCACGGAAGTGATTCCGGAGAAAGGTCGTATCGTAGTACTCCTCGATATGTTCGGAGGAGCCACCAAGGTAGAGTTGGATGCGAGCCAATTTGAGGCCGCACCTGCTATAGACTCTAAATGACGCGTAGTTACGCGGGTGGGAGGGCTTAAGCCCGCAAGCACCACATCTTACCAAAGCAAGGAGGTGTAAGAACATGGCAAAAAAAGTAGCAAAAGTGGTAAAACTGCAGGTAGAAGCTGGTAAAGCAACTCCGGCGCCACCGGTTGGTCCGGCGCTCGGTCAAGCAGGCGTGAACATCATGGGTTTCGT
>JAEZZT010000135.1 GCA_023418435.1 Bacillota bacterium
AGATGAAGAAGGCAATGAGGAAGTGCCACAATCCGGTTGGAAAGTATGGTGCTGGCAAGCTCTCAGCCTCTCCACCAAATTGTTGATTGCCGCAGGTACAGTGGCGGCAGCGGTGCTGTTGGTGGTGTTCGGTTCCGTCTTTTTGGTAGTGGCGGCGGTGGTTTCGCTATTGGCTTTTATCATTAACTTTTTAAGCAGCGGTCTCTAAGACGGCTGCTTTTCTCTTGCAACGATAATGAAATGGTTTGCGTGGAAGAATGGAATATAATGGCTACGGTATATGTTATAATTTACAGAGAAATATAGAGAATACGCAACGATGGAGTGAATACATGACGGATGTATCGATAAGCGAATCCGAGCAATATCGAGTCGAGTTGCCGATATTTGATGGACCGCTGGATTTGCTTTTGCATTTGATTCGTAAAAACAAAGTAGATATTTATGATATCCCCATTCATTTGATCACGGCACAATATATGGATTATTTGCGTCGGGTGGAAGCGTATAGTTTGCAATTGAGCACGGAGTTTTTTGAGTTGGCGTCCACCTTGTTGGCGATCAAAGCCAAGATGCTTTTGCCGCGACCGGTCGAGCCGGAAGAGGAAGACCCGCGTGAAGATTTGGTGCAACGATTGGAAGAGTGGCAGAAAGTACTGGCCTTGAAAAAAGAGATCGAGGCAGGTTTTTTACTGCGTGAAGATTATTTGGAAACGCCACCGGTCAAATTGAAAGGGCAACGAGTGCGCAGCAATATTTCTCTGGCCCGCTTGGAAAAAGTGTGGCAACGGTTGCAAGAAGTCTGGGTGGAAGAAGAACGACGGGTCATGACGCGCGAACATGTATCGGCGGAGTTATTGTGGGAGAATTTGTCCGGGCACATGAAAAAAGGACCGGTTCATTTATTGCATTGGTTGCAGGAACAGCCGACACGCATGCATTGCATTACGGCGTTTCTCGTTGTGTTGGAGATGTTGAAGCAAAATTCGATTACCTTGGCGGAAAAGGTAGACGGTATATATGTGGAGGCAGTATGACGGAATCGAAGTTGGCTTTATTGGAAGCATTGCTGTTCGTTGCCGGGGAACCGGTAGCGGAGGCACAAATTGCAGAGGTGCTGCAGCTTTCCGGCGAAGAAACGAAAGCAGTCATTCGGGAACTGGGCGAAAAGTATGAGAAGGAAAGCACTGCCGGAATCATGCTGGAAGTGATTCACGGCGAGTACCGCCTATGCACGAAACCGCAATATGGCCAATTGCTCAAGGAAAGATACGCGGATCCCATGAGTTTGAGCAGTGCGGCATTGGAAACATTGGCGGTGGTCGCTTTCAAAGCACCGGTAACGAAGGCGGAGATCGAACGATTGCGCGGTGTCGGTTGTGACCGTTCGTTGGCCACTTTGATGGAAAAGGAATTGGTGATGGAATGCGGGCGTGCGGAATTGCCCGGACGTCCGATTTTATATGATGTGACGCCATTGTTCCGGAGACAGTCCGGCTGGCAAATGAATGGCATCAAGCAAGAAGAGGGAGTTGGAGAAGATGAAGGAACGACTGCAGAAAATCATGAGTCGAGCGGGAGTGGCTTCGCGCCGGAAAGCTGAGGAACTCATTCTGCAAGGGCAAGTGCGTGTCAACAATCAAGTGGTCAAAGAATTGGGCGCCAAAGCGGATGCGCGCCGTGATCGGATTACGGTGGCGGGGCAAGTGTTGGAAGCGGAAAACTTTGTGTACTATCTTTTTTACAAGCCCAAAGGAGTGGTCACGACATTGAAGGATCCGCAGGGCAGAACTACGGTGGCGGATTATTTCAAGAATATCAAGGAACGGGTGTATCCCGTGGGACGCTTGGACCAAAACACGGAAGGTTTGCTCTTGATTACCAATGACGGTGATTTGACACATCGCTTGGAACATCCTTCCCATGAAATCGAAAAAGAATATGAAGTCAAGATCAAGGGGCAAATCGGACCGGAGACTTTGCAAAAATTACGAGACGGCGTTCCTTTGGACGATGGCGTGACGTCCCCGGCCAAAGTGTGGGCAGCACCTACGGACGGTCGCACGGGAATCACGCTGCTTTCGATCGTCTTGCATGAGGGACGCAATCGCCAGATTCGCCGCATGTTGGAGCATTTCGGATATCGAGTGCACAACCTGAAACGTGTGCGGTATGCGCAATTGACGTTGCAGGGAATGAAACGCGGCAGTATGAGAAAATTGACTGCGGAAGAAGTGAGCGCTTTATATGAACAAGCCGGTTTATGATGTAATCGTCATCGGTGGCGGTGCAGCCGGACAGATGGCGGCTTGGTCGGCTGCAAAACAGGGCGCAAAGGTGTTGATTTTGGAAAAAATGCCTCAATTGGGGCTCAAAATGGGAATCACCGGCAAAGGTCGTTGCAACCTGACCAATGGGGCACCGATCGGCGAATTTATTTCGCGTACGCCCGGCAATGGTCGTTTCCTTTTCAGTGCGTACCAACGCTTCGACAATCAAGATTTATTGGAATTGTTGTCGACTTGGGGGCTGGGGACCAAGGAGGAACGAGGCGGCCGGATTTTTCCCGTATCGGACTCGGCACAAGAGGTGAGAAGAAAGTTTCGTCAGGCGCTGGAGCGAGCCGGCGTGGATATTCGTTGTGCGGAAAAGGTCGTGGATTGGGACATTCGAGAAGGTCGTTTGGCCAACGTCAAGACGGCGAACAGCGAATATGCAGCCAAAGCGGTCATCTTGACGACGGGAGGCGCCTCCTATCCGGCGACCGGTTCCAGCGGGGACGGGTACGACTTGGCCGTCAAAGTCGGACATAGCATCCAAACGCCGCGACCGGCATTGATTCCCTTGGTTTGCGCCGAAGATTATTGTCGACGTTTGCAAGGGCTATCGCTGCGCAATGTGGATTTGTCACTTTGGATCAATGGCAAAGAGAAATGGAAGCAGCGAGGTGAAATGCTCTTTACGCATTTCGGCGTGTCGGGTCCGTTGGTACTGCTGGCCAGTGACATGGCCGGTGCCGCTTTGGCGCAGGGAAAGTCCGTAGAGTTGCGCATTTCCTTGAAACCGGCTCTCAGTCAGGAACAATTGGATGCCCGGGTGCGACGAGAACTCGAAGCACATCCGCGCCAACAAATGAAACATGCGATCGAGAGTCTGTTGCCGCAAAAGATCATTTTGCCGCTCTTGGAGTATGCAGAAATCGACGTAGAGAAAATTGCTGCGGAATTGAGCCGCCCGGAACGTTTGCGCTGGGTGGAGGCGTTGCAGGATTTTCGCCTGACGGTGACCGCTACTCGCTCGCTCGAAGAGGCGATCGTGACTGCCGGCGGCGTCAAAGTAAAAGAAATCAATCCGCAAACGATGGCCTCCAAGTTGGTGCCGAATCTATATTTTGCGGGTGAAGTCATCGATATTCATGCGCATACGGGCGGATACAATTTACAGGCAGCATTTTCGACCGGTTTTGTAGCGGGCGAAGAAGCGGGAAGGAATTGGCGATGAAAAAACTGGTAATAGCAATAGATGGACCGGCAGGAGCGGGTAAAAGCACCGTCGCCAAAATCATTGCGGACGAATTGAACTATACCTATATCGATACGGGAGCGATGTATCGAGCCGTGGCGTTGGAAACGCTGCGGCGGAAGATTGATCCTGCAGAGCGGGAGCAGGTAGCGGCGTTATTGCCGTCCTTGCAAGTACGCCTGGAAGCTCGCGAGGGCAATTTGCATGTCTGCTTGCAGGATGAGGATGTCAGCGACGAGATACGCACGCCGGAAGTGACGGCCATCGTTTCGCAAGTGGCGGCTTATCCGGAAGTCAGAGAGCGCCTGGTATCCTGGCAGCGGGAAATGGCGCAAGAAGGCGGAGTCGTCATGGACGGACGGGATATCGGTACGGTCGTCTTGCCGCATGCGGATCTGAAATTGTTTTTGACGGCATCTCCCTTGGTGCGTGCTCAGCGACGCTTGAGCCAATGGCAAGCACAGGGCAAAGCCATCGATACGGATATTCGTGAAATGGCAGCAGATATCGAGCGTCGGGATCGGCTCGACAGCGAGCGAGAAGTATCGCCCCTGGTACAGGCCGAGGACGCGGTCCTTTTGGACAATAGCGAGTGGACGACTGCAGAGACGGTGGAAAAGATTTTAAATTTGGTAAGGCAGGTGCAAACAAGTGTTTCTCAAAATAGCTCGGGTAGTATTTGATTGGTTGACACGCTATGTATTGCGAGTAGAAATTTACGGTAGAGAAAATATTCCGGCCCAGGGAGGGGCTATTGTCGCACCCAATCATGCCAGCAATTGGGATCCGGTAATTGTCGGGAGTGCCTTGCCGAGAATGGTATACTTCATGGCCAAACAGGAGTTGTTCAAAAATTATTTTATGAATAAACTCTGTCGTGCCTTGGGGGCATTTCCGTTGCATCGCGGTAAAGTGGACAAAGTTGCCATGCGTACGGCATTCGAGATTTTGAAAAGAGGCGATCTGCTGGGAATATTTCCGGAAGGAACCCGTGTTCCGGGCAAGGAGCTGGGCAAATTTCACGGCGGGATGGCTTCGCTGGCATTGCGCTTGGGGATGCCGATTATCCCCGTTGCGGTGATCGGCACCGGTGAAGGTGACGATGCAGCGAAAAAAATCGTGGCTATGGGCAAGCCGGTGGCGGTTGAAAAGGACAAACCGACGCCTGAAAATGTAGAAAAAGTTAATAAAAAGATTAAAAAAGAAATAGAAGATATGCAGGACTTCTATCGGAGAAAATTCGCATGAAGATACTTTTAGCGAAAGAAATGGGCTTTTGTTACGGCGTCAAAAGAGCGATTCAAATTGCCGAAAATAAAGGCAAGGAGGGCACTCCGGCGGTCACCTTGGGTCCTATTATTCATAATCCTCAAGTCGTTGCTTCTTTGGAGGATCAAGGTGTAGGACATGTCCAAGACTTGGATGAAATTCGCGAAGGAGCGGTAATTATCCGTTCGCATGGAGTGGGTCCCTCGTGCTATAATAAAGCTAGTGAAAAAAATTTAGAGATTATCGATGCCACTTGTCCTTTTGTGAAACGAGCACAACAGGAGGCGCATCGCTTGGTAAAAGAAGGTAAACAGGTCATTATCTTCGGGGAGAAAAATCATCCCGAGGTGCAGAGTATTGCACAATGGGCACTCGGCAAAGCTTTTGTAGCAGAAGGCTTGGCCGATTTGAGTGAGATCCCCGTTGCCGACCATGTGGCGATTGTTTCGCAAACCACTTTTTCCCAATCGCTGTTCCAACAAATGTTGGCGGCGGTCCAAGCGAAAGCCTCGCAAGTAGAAGTACAAAAAACCATTTGTAATGCTACGGCAGAGCGACAAAATGCAGTGCTTGAATTGACAAAGCAAGTGGACGTTGTCATTGTGATAGGAGGCAAAAACAGCGGAAACACTCGCCGTTTAGCTGAGCTCTCCAAACAGCAGGGGAAAACTACGTATCATATTGAAACGTCGGCAGAATTGCGTCGGGAGTGGTTTGCACCGTCGATGACGGTGGGAGTCACTGCAGGAGCTTCGACACCGGATTGGATAATCGAGGAGGTATTGTTGGCAATGGTTGACATGAACAAAACGTTTGAAGAAATGGAAATGAATTACGACTTTCATAAAGGAAGCGTAGTGGAAGGTACAGTAGTGGCAATTACCGATGAAGAAGCATATGTTTCTTTTGGCTATAAGACGGAAGCAGTCTTACCCGCACGCGAGTATTCATTTCCTGCTCCCGAATCCATGAAAGATGTCTTGGCAGTAGGAGATACGGTCAAAGCACAAATTATTAATGCAGTTAAGGAAGATGGAACTATTTTTATTTCGAAGATTAAATTGGATCGCTTGGCAGATTGGGATATCGTAGAAGAAGCTCTTGCCAAAGATGAAGCTGTGGAATGTGAAGGTATTGAAGCTATTAAAGCAGGCCTTTTGGTTCAAATTCAATCTCTGCGCGGATTTATTCCTTTGTCACAAGGCGACCTTCGTTTTGTCCGCTCGCTTTCTTTCTTGGTGAACACTAAGTTCCCAGCAAAAGTGTTGGAAGTGGACCGCTTGAAAAATCGTTTGGTTTTAAGTCGTAAAGCCGTTTTAGAAGAACTTCGCGATGAAGAAATGGGTAATATGCAAGTGGCATTTGAAAATCAAACTGTCTTAACTGGCGTTGTCAAAAAGATTATGCCATATGGTGCGTTTGTTGATGTTAACGGCATTGAAGGTTTGCTTCATATTTCCGA
>JAEZZT010000143.1 GCA_023418435.1 Bacillota bacterium
CGTTCAGCCCCGTAGAGACGGAAAAGGCCATTCGTCAAATCAATGAGCTGGCCGAGGTCGGCTGTGATATCGTGCGCTTGGCGGTACCCAATCGGGCAGCGGCGTTGGCGATTCGCGAGATCAAAGAAAAAACGAATATCCCCTTGGTCGCGGATATCCATTTTGACTATCGTTTGGCCTTGGATGCGATCGATGCCGGTATCGACGGATTGCGTATCAATCCGGGCAATATCGGCAGTCATGAGAATGTCGTCAAGGTCGTCGAGCATGCCCAACCGAAACGCATACCGATACGCATTGGTATCAATGCGGGATCATTGCCTGAACATATTCTGGCGGAGTATGGTGGTCATCCTACGGCAGAGGGGATGGTCGCCGCTGCCTTGGAACATATTCGTATTTTGGAGAATCTTTCTTACCATGAGATCAAGGTCTCTCTGAAGTCGACCGATGTACCGACGATGGTTGCCGCATATCGTCAATTGGCGGAGAAAGTGGATTATCCATTGCACCTGGGGGTCACCGAGGCGGGAACGAGTCAACGAGGCAGCATCAAGTCGGCAATGGGAATCGGCAGTTTACTCTTGGACGGAATCGGCGATACGATTCGCGTGTCGTTGACGGCAGATCCGCAAGAAGAAGTCAAAGTAGCCAAAATGATTTTGGATGCGGCAGGGATTTCTTCCTATGGAGCCGTGATGATTTCTTGTCCTACCTGTGGACGGTGTCAAATTGATTTGATTGAGATGGCACAGGAAGTAGAGCAGCGCTTGGAGAAGATCAAGACTCCGTTGCGCGTGGCGGTCATGGGCTGTATCGTCAACGGCCCGGGGGAAGCCAGAGAAGCTGATTTCGGTATTGCAGGCGGCAATGGCCGAGGTATTATTTTCCGTAAAGGAGAAGTGCTTCGCCCCGTCAAAGAGGAAGATTTGGTAGAAGAATTGATGATGGAGATAGAAAAATTTATAGCAGAGGGAGATGGAAACGATGTTAGCGACCCAACTATATAGCCCCACTTTGAGAGAGACTCCGGCCGATGCGGAGGTTGTCAGTCATCAGTTGATGTTGCGTGCGGGCATGATCCGAAAAATAGGAGCGGGTGTATATACATACTTGCCGTTGGCACTCCGCACATTGCAGAAAATCGAGCAAATCGTGCGGGAAGAAATGGCAGCGGCGGATGCCCAGGAGATTTTGATGCCGATTATTCAACCGGCAGAAATTTGGCAGACTACGGGGCGTTGGTCCGTCTATGGCGAAGAGATGTTCCGTCTGCAAGACAGACACCAAAGGGATTATTGCTTGGCGCCGACGCATGAGGAATTGATCACTCTCCTGGTGCATATGGATGTGACTTCCTACAAGCAAATGCCGTTGACTCTTTTCCAAATCCAAAATAAGTACCGCGATGAAGTTCGCCCGCGTTTCGGTTTGATGCGCGGCAGAGAATTTATCATGAAGGATGCATACTCTTTCGACACGTCGGAAGAGGGATTGGATATTAACTATCGGAAAATGTACGATGCCTATGATCGCATCTTTACTCGTTGCGGTTTGGATTTCCGTCCCGTCGCGGCCGACTCCGGTGCGATAGGCGGTAGCGAAACTCATGAGTTCATGGCCTTGGCTCAGTGGGGCGAAGGGGCGGTTGCCTATTGTACGCAATGCCGGTATGCGGCCAATGTCGAAGTGGCGGTACCGCACACACCGGTGGTGGAAGTGGACTGGAGCAATGCGGCAGCATTTGCCAAAGTAGAGACGCCGAATTGCAAGACCATTGAAGAAGTGGCCGAGTTTTTAGGACAATCCACGGAACGGATCATCAAGGCGGTCGTCTTCCGTGCCAAAGAAACATTGGTGATGGCGATTGTGCCGGGCGATGCCGAAGTCAATGATGTGGCGGTCGGCAATCTGTTCGGAGAAGTGGATATCCCGATGGCAACGGATGAAGAGTTGCAAGCGGGCGGCTTGGTTCCCGGCTATGTAAGTCCGATCGGTTTGAGTCCGCGGGAAAACCTGCACATTGTGGTGGATCCCGCCGTGATGAATATGGAAGATGCCGTTTGCGGCGGCAATGAAGCGGGTACACATTATCAGCATGTTTGCCCGCAACGAGATTTTGCAGACGTGCAGGTCGCACCCATTCGTCTGATCCGAGCCAGCGATTGTTGTCCGGAATGCGGCGGCAAAATTGAAATTGCCAGAGGTATTGAAGTCGGACAGGTATTCAAATTGGGTACTAAGTACAGTGAAGCACTGGGTGCGACTTTCCTCGACAGCAACGGCAAATCACAGCCGATCACCATGGGTTGCTACGGTATCGGCGTATCGCGGACGATGGCGGCGGCGATTGAACAGTCTCATGATGAGCATGGCATCATTTGGCCTTTGGCGATTGCGCCTTATCAAGTTGTGATTGTTCCGGCGAATGTCAAAGACGAGACCATTCGCGACGCGGCCGAAAGATTGTATCATGACTTGCAAACCGCCGGTTGGGAAGTGGTCCTGGATGATCGCAATGAACGTGCGGGAATTAAATTCAAGGATGCGGACTTGATCGGCTATCCGTTGCGAATTACCATCGGCAAGACCTTCCTGGAGGACGGCACGATCGAGTGGAAGTTAAGAAAAACGGGCGAAGTTGGCCAATTGGAGTATCAAGGAGCGGTGGAACGGATTACCGAGAAATTACATACGATTCGCTAAAAGGGCTCCGAGAGCCCTTTTTCGACGTGTCGGAAAAGCATATGTTATAATATAATATGTTTGAAGGATGGTGAAAAAATGGAG
>JAEZZT010000025.1 GCA_023418435.1 Bacillota bacterium
AGCATCAAATGGAGAAATTCTGACCAAACGATGGACGCCCTTTTCCGGCCGCAAGAGACCGAAAGCATTTCGGCCTTCGACGATGATGGTCGCCGATTTGACGCCGGCTTCGTCGCCCGGCAGAAAATCGGCAGTCGTCAACTTGAACCCGTGTTGTTCACACCAGCGCGTATACATGCGCAAAATCATCTGCGTCCAATCCTGCGCTTCCGTGCCGCCGGCTCCGGCATGGAAAGTCAAAATCGCATTATTGGCATCGTATTCTCCACTCAGCATGAGCTCTACTTCTTTGGCCTCTACTGCCTTGGCAATCTCCCGGTATTCCTGTTCGATCTCGGGCTCCAGAGAGCGGTCTTCTTCCTCGACTGCCATTTGCCAAAGCAATTCCAACTCTTCAATCCGGCCGGCCATGCTCTCGTAGGTTTCTACTACGTCTTTCAGATCCGTTGCTTCTTTGGAAATCTTCTTCGCTGTCTCCGCGTCATTCCAAAAAGAAGGATCACTCATTTTGATATCGTAATTCAGTAATTGCTCTTTGACATAAGTCAAGTCAAAGTGAATCCCTGATTTCTATAATTCTCTCTTTCAGGCCTTCGATCGGCTGTTTCCAATCTTCTAGCATGCTTTCACATCCTTCACGCAATACTTAGTTCGGCTCGGCCGGAGAAACTTCATCTCCATGCCGCGAAGTCGCATGTTCCAAGTAATCCTCCGCCGGCGGTGCCGTGAACTGGATTTGGATATGGTACAAGTACATCACCACTGTATCTTGGATGGCCTGCATCATTTCCTGGAACATTTCATAGGCTTCAAATTTGTACTCTACCAATGGGTTTTTCTGTCCATAGGAACGCAAACCGATGCCTTCTTTGAGCATATCCATCGCATCCAAATGATCCATCCATTTGGCATCGACCACTTTGAGCAAAATGGCTTTTTCCAGCTCTCTCATGTTCTCGGAGCCGATCTGCTCTTCACGTTCCTGATACATGGCATGCGCGGTATCCAAGAGTAAATCCTGCACTTCCGCACGATTGAGGTTTTCAATTTGCTCCACGGTAATCTGTCCCGGCGCCAGGAAATAGTTTTCCAAGTACTTGAGCAATCCCGGATAATCCCATTCTTCCGGATATAGTTTTTCATCGGCAAAACGATTCATCGCATCGATAATAATGCGATCCACCATGGCTACGATTTGGTCTTTCAGATCCTCACCCAACAAAATACGACGGCGTTGATCATACAAAACTTCACGTTGCTGGTTCATGACATCGTCATATTCCAAAATATATTTACGGATATTGAAGTTGCGGTTTTCTACCTTCTTCTGTGCTTTTTCGATGGATTTCGTCACCAAGGAGCTACGGATTTCCTCGTCCTCTTCCATGCCGAGTTTATCCATCACTTTAGCGATGCTGTCCGAACCGAAAATGCGCATCAAATCATCTTCCAAGGAAAGGAAGAATTGAGTGGAACCGGGGTCACCTTGCCGGCCCGCACGGCCCCGCAACTGGTTGTCGATACGTCTCGATTCATGGCGTTCCGTGCCCACGATATGCAAACCGCCCAATTCCGGCACACCTTCGCCCAAGACGATATCCGTGCCGCGGCCGGCCATGTTGGTCGCAATCGTAACTTGTCCCATCTGTCCGGCTTGTGCCACGATTTCCGCTTCCTGCTCATGGAATTTCGCGTTCAGGACATTGTGCGGAATATGCTTCTTTTGCAACATATGGCTCAACTCTTCCGACTGTGCAATGGAAGTAGTTCCCACCAACAGCGGTTGCCCCGTCGCATGACGGCGTTCAATTTCGTTCACTACGGCACGATATTTCGCGGCCTTGGTCTTGTAAATAACATCCGGCATATCCACACGCTGAATCGGTTTATTGGACGGAATGACGAAAACATCCAAGCCATAAATCTTCACGAATTCCTGTTCTTCCGTTTTCGCCGTACCGGTCATACCGGCCAGCTTTTCATACATACGGAAGTAGTTTTGGAAAGTAATCGCAGCCAAAGTTTGGCTTTCACGTTCTACCTTCAAACCTTCCTTCGCTTCGATAGCCTGGTGCAAGCCGTCGGAATAGCGACGACCGAACATCAAACGGCCCGTAAATTCATCGACAATGATGATTTCGCCGTCTTTAACGACATAATCCTTATCTCTTTCCATCATCGCTTCGGCACGCAATGCCTGTACCAAGAGATGGTTCAATTCCAAATTGTCGGAGTCATAAAGATTGTCGACATGCAACATCTCTTCGACTTTGGCGATCCCCTGCTCGGTAGGCGCAATCGTCTTGGCTTTTTCATCCACTGTATAATCCTCATCACGGATCAACTGAGGAACGATTTTCGCCATGGTGTAATAGTTATCCGTCGAGCGTTCGCCCGGACCGGAAATAATCAATGGTGTACGTGCTTCGTCGATCAAAATACTGTCGACTTCATCGACGATACAATAGTTCAACGGACGCTGTACCATTTGCTCTGCATGAATAACCATGTTGTCGCGCAAATAATCGAAACCGAATTCATTATTGGTTCCGTAAGTAATATCTGCCGCATAGGCATGTTTACGCTGTGCAAAATCCAAATCATGCACGATCAAACCGACGCTGAGTCCGAGAAATTTATACAGCTGTCCCATCCACTCGCTGTCACGGCGAGCCAAGTAATCGTTTACCGTAATGACATGCACGCCTTTCCCCGTCAACGCGTTCAAATATACCGGCAAAGTAGCGACCAATGTTTTACCTTCACCGGTTTTCATTTCGGCAATATTGCCGCGATGCAAGACGATACCGCCCAATAACTGCACATCAAAATGACGCATACCCAAGACACGACGCGATGCTTCTCGTACTACCGCAAATGCTTCCGGTAAAATATCGTCCAAAGTCGCTCCGTCGCGTAGACGCTTTTTGAACTCTTCCGTTTTATAGGTCAACGAGCTGTCGCTCAGCTGCGAAATCTTCGCCTCATAATCGTTGATTTCCGCGACCAACTTTTCCATTTTCTTCAAATCGCGGTCCGTACCGCTAAATAATTTTTCCAAAAAATCAAACACGAGTCCCCACTCCTTAATCTATAAAATTGTCTATGTAAAGGACACATCTAATTTATTGTAACAGATGCACTTTATATAGTCAAAAAGGAAGGGGCTAAGCCCCTCCCTCACATTTTGGGTTCGATCAATCCGTACTTGCTGTCTTTACGTCGATAAATCACGCAAACATTTTCGGTTTCCGCATTTTGGAATACATAGAAATCATGATCCAAGAGATTCATTTGCAGAATAGCTTCTTCCACCGACATCGGTTTCACGCCGAAAGTCTTGTGGCGGACAACTTCAAAAGAATCACTTTCTTCCGTATTTTCCGGTTTCTCCGGTTGTGTTTCCAAAACCTCACTCAACACTTGGCGACCTTTAAAGCGACGTGCCAAACGCGTTTTATACTTGTGAATCTGTCTTTCTACCTTGTCAAAGCCGGTATCAATCGATTTATACATATCTTCCGTTTTTTCTACGGCACGAATAATTACACCGTCTACCGAGACTGTGATTTCGGCATTCTGTGAATCTTTCACTACGGACAAGAGTACATTTATTTTTATCGGCTTTTCAAAATATCTCTGTACTTTATCAATATGCTTTTCGACATAATCATGCAAAGCAGGAGTAATGTCCATTCCCTTACCGCGTACTACCAATTCCATAATACATCTTCCTTTCGTCCTATATTCCTTGCGGTATATATACATTCTCCATCCATGGAAAAAATCCTTTTTTCACAAGAAAAAACACATCCGGAGATGTGTTTTCGGTCTTATGTATATTCCAAATTCAATGAATCAGATTTTACATACGTTAGCCGCTTGCGGTCCACGCGGTCCGTCAACGATTTCGAATTCAACTTCCTGACCTTCAGTCAAGTTTTTGAAACCGTCTTCTTGAATAGCGGAGAAGTGAACGAATACGTCGCCACCATCTTCTCTTTCAATAAAGCCGTAGCCTTTTTCCGCACTGAACCATTTTACTTTACCTTGCATGTCAATTCCTCCTGACAATAAACAACTCACCGCTGTTGCGGTTACTCCCTCATACTAGCATAACGATAATCCTTTGTCAATCCAGACTTAGTAAATTTTAAAGAATTTTTGAGAGAAATGCTTGCGTCCTTTCCTGTTGCGGGTGCTCAAAGATTTGTTCGGGAGTGCCTTCTTCCACTAACATACCATCATCCATGAATACCACTCTGTCTCCCACTTCTTTGGCAAAGCCCATTTCATGGGTCACCACCACCATGGTCATGCCCTCGAGTGCCAGCTTCTTCATAACATCCAGTACTTCCCGTACCATTTCCGGGTCCAATGCGGAAGTCGGTTCATCAAAGAGCATTACCTTGGGTCTCATGGCTAAGGCTCGGGCAATAGCCACACGCTGTTGTTGACCGCCGGACAATTGCTCCGGATAAGCGGCTTCTTTGTCCGCCAGACCAACCTTTTTCAACAATTCCCGAGCGATAGTTTCCGCTTGCTCACGAGGTATTTTGCGTACTTCCATCGGCGCCAGGATAATATTCTCCAAGACGGTTTTATGAGGAAAAAGATTGAAGCGCTGAAACACCATTCCCACTTCCTTGCGAACCTCATCCAAATTCTTGCCGTTTGCCAAATTGAGACCGTCGACAATAATTTCACCTTGGGTAGGTACTTCCAAATAATTGAGACAACGCAAGACGGTACTTTTTCCTGAACCGGATGGTCCGATAATAACGACGACTTCTTTCTCGGCAATGTGCAGATTGACATCTTTCAGTACGTCAAGAGAGCCGAAACTTTTATATAAATGTTTAACGCTTATCATGTACGGTGTTCCTCTTTTCTAAAAATGCAACCAATTGAGTAATGCTCACAGTCATAATCAAGTAGAGAATGGCTACGGTGGACCAAATCTCAAAAGATCCGTATGTCTTGGCGATAATCAATTGGCCTCGACGGGTCAATTCTTCGAATCCGATAACCGAAACCAGCGATGTATCTTTCAACATGGCGATGAATTCATTTCCCAAAGGAGGAAGTATCTTGCTGAAAGCCTGTGGCAAAATAATAAACTTCATGCTCTGCCACCAAGTCAGCCCCAAGGATCTCGCCGCTTCCATTTGTCCTTTGTCGATCGCTTGTATTCCCGCTCTGAAAATTTCCGATACATAAGCACCGCTATTGATACTGCAAGCAATTACCGCTGCGCTGAACGGATTGATTTGCTGATGAATCAAAAGAGGCAAAGCGAAGTAAATCAGGAAAATTTGCACCAATAATGGAGTTCCGCGAATGGTATCCGCATAAATAATGGCTAAATATTTGAGAATTTTAATATTGGACAATCTGGCCACACCGACACATAGACCGATAAAAAAACCGATGCCGACTGCCAGCGCCGTAATCTCAATAGTCACCAAAGCTCCGGACAGCAGCAATGGCAGTGAATCGATAATCAACTGAAAATTAAAGCTCATGTTCTCACCCTTCATAATTTGATGTTTTTTATTATATTTGCATTTTTATTCAAAGTCAAGAATAATTTTTCCGCCGGGTCGTTTATTCCGCTTCGGAGGCCGAATCGATAGGAAAAAGCGGCGGTACTTATCGTACTCACCGCTTTTCTACGAAATTAGAATTGCTTATTTTCCGAACCACTTTGCATAGATCTTATCGTATTCGCCATTTTCCTTGATCTTTTTCAATCCGCTGTTCAATGCATCTGCCAACTCTTTATTCTGTTTGGAAACTGCGATGCCGTAGTATTCCGCTTCCAATACATCACCGACTACCATGAAGCTGTGTTGCCCGTCTTTCTTCATATAGTCCTGTGCTACCGGCAAATCGATCATCACCGCATCCGCGCCGCCATTGCGCAATTGCAGGAAAGCCTGATTGGCACCGTCAAAATTGATTACTTTAGCATCTTTGATTTCAGAAGCAAGAATGGAACCCGTATTGCCGATCTGACAAGCAATCGTCTTACCTACCAAGTCGTCCTTGCTGTGAATATCTTGGTTGTCCTTGCGAACTACGATAGCCACGCCGGATTTATAATAGGGATCCGTGAAAAGAACCGCATTTTTACGTTCTTCCGTAATGGACATGGCCGAGACGATCGCATCGATCTGATTGCTGTTCAATGCCGGAATCAACGCATCGAAGCCCATGCTCTTGAATTCAATGGTATAACCGGTTTCTTTGGCAATGGCATTGATCAAATCCAAATCAAAGCCTGCATATTTGCCGTTTTCATCAGCAAATTCGAAAGGAGGAAACGTCGTTTCCGCTCCTACTCTCAGTACCTTGTGGCCGCCTGCCGCTTCTTTTTTGTCGCCACCGCAACCGGCAACCAACAGAGCCAAGCAAGCAATGACCATCATTAATAACGAACTCCATTTTTTCATTTTACCGCCTCCTGGAATAAATTACTTTCATTGTATAGATAAATGGCTCAAGTTTCAAGAGTGCAAGCCCGGAAGTTTAGGTGCCTTTTGATGAAAATATTTTTCATAGAGCTTATCCAATGTACCATTTTCCTGCAAATGTTGCAATGCTTTGTCTACTTTTGCTTTCATTTCCGTATTTCCTTTGGCCATGGCAATCCCGAAATATTCCGGCTTTTCAATCGGCAAAATGGATAATTTCGCCTTGGTATCCGTATGTGTACTCAGGTAATATTGCAGAACCGGCAAATCGCCGATAACGGCCTCTGCGCCGCCTTTTTTCATTTCCAACAACGCTTCAGAATTGTGATCGAAGGTCCGCAATTGGACTCCCGGAATATGTTGCGATGCATACTCGACACCGGTAGTGCCCAATTGCACTGCAATTTGCTTTCCGACCAAATCCTCAGGCTTCGTCACTTCCTGGCCATTGGCCATCAGGACTCCGAGTCCGGACTCATAGTACGGAAGACTGAACTCCACTTTCTCGGCTCTGGCCGGCGTAATCGTCATTCCCGAAATCGAGATGTCGATCTGTTTGGTATTCAATGCCGGAATCAAGCCGTCAAAAGCGATATTATGAAACTCCGGCTCCATTCCCATATCTTTGGCCAAGGCGGTAACCAATTCAATATCGTAACCCGTTAACTTCTGATCCTCACCGGTAAATTCAAAAGGTACGAATGTAGCATTACTGCCGATTTTCAAAACCGCCGTCTCCGATTTTTTCTCGGATCCGCAGCCCACCAAGGCCAACATCAACACGCATATACATAACCATCCTACCCACTTTTTCATTGCTATTCCCCCTTTAGATTTTTTCATAATTATACACGCTCGTGAATATTAAGTCAAGAAAAAACACTCCAAGGAGTAACTTTATTGTTCTTCATGACGAAGAATCCTCCTTGGAGTAATCCTTTACTTTACATGTTGCAGGCGATACAAACATTCATCTTTGCCCAGCAACGTTGCGCTGCCTGCCAAATCCGGACCGTGCATGGCTCCCATCAGCGCAATTCGCAATGGTGCATACAAATTCTTTCCTTTCACACCGGTTTCTTTTTGTACCGCTTTAATAGCTTGATTCAAATTTGTCGCTTCCCATGAATCCATATTGCGAATCTGCTCCGCAAAAGCTGTCAGCACGATATCCGTCGTCTCTGCTTGAAGCACTTCCTTCATTTCCGGATCTTCAATATTCGGTCGTACGAAGAAAGGCTTGGCATGTTCCACTACCTGAGCGCCGAAGTAAATATAATTGCGCAGACTGTCGACGATAGCCATGACCTTTTCCTTCAATTCTTCGCTCAAATCTGCCGGCACATATCCTGCTGCCACCAAGTGGGGCAGTGTCAATTCCAACAATTTTTCCGAAGGTTGTTCTTTCATATAGTGGAAATTGATCCAATTCAATTTTTCAATATTGACGACGGCCGGATTTTTGGAGACGCGATCCATCGAAAAATGTTCAATCAATGCCGGAATATCGAACAGCTCTTCTTCGCCTTCCGGCGCCCAACCCAAGAGGGCCAGAAAATTCACGATGGCTTCCGGCAAGTAACCTAAATCTCGATATTGCTGTACCGAAGTAGCGCCATGCCGCTTACTCATTTTTTTGCCGTCTTCGCCTAAAATCAACGAGATATGACCGAACTTCGGCTCGGCAAATCCCAAGGCGCGATAAATCACCAATTGACGTGGCGTATTCGACAAATGTTCTTCGGCGCGAATAACATGGGTAATCCCCATCAATGCGTCATCAATCACCACCGCATAGTTATATACGGGCATGCCATCCGATTTGACGATGATAAAATCACCGATCCCATTGGAGTCAAAGGAGATATGGCCTCGCACCAAATCATCAAACGCCAAGGTTTCATTTTCCGGACAGCGCAAACGAATCGCCGGTTTGCGCCCCATCGCTTCAAATTCGGCACGTTCTTCCGCGGTCAAATTACGACAACGTCCATCATAGACCGGCGGCTTGCCTTCCTTACGACGACGTTCCTGTGCTTCTTGCAATTCTTCTTCCGTTTCGTAACAATAATAGGCTTTGCCTTCTGCCAGCAATTGTTCCGTAAAGCGACGATAGATGTCCAAGCGTTCACTTTGGCGATACGAGGGTTCCGGACCACCGACATCAACGCCTTCATCCCAATCCATGCCCAGCCAATGCAAGGCTTCTTTGATATTTTCTTCCGACTCCCGAGTGGAGCGGCTGAGATCCGTGTCTTCAATGCGCAGTACCATTTTCCCACCGGTGGATTTGGCCAGCAGCCAATTGAAAAGAGCCGAGCGTGCTCCCCCTATATGAAAAGGTCCCGTAGGACTCGGCGCAAAGCGCACTTTAACCGATTCATTCTGCATGATGATTCATCCTCTCTATAATTGTTACATTTGCCAGGGCAGCGATACCTTCGCCTCTGCCCAATGCCCCCATCCCCTCATTCGTCGTTACCTGTACGGCAATTCTATCTTTTGCCAATTGCAGTGTTCGGGAAATGTTCTCTCGCATTTCCTCGATATAAGGAGATAATTTCGGTTTCTCCGCCACCATCATCAC
>JAEZZT010000057.1 GCA_023418435.1 Bacillota bacterium
TCTTTACACTGTAATGTGCCATTATCTTGCCTTATCCAAGCCCTGCGGCATCAGCAACGGCACACGTTGCCAAGCACGATACAACAAAAGCGCTACGATACCGCTGACAATGGTTCCCGGTAACACACTGATCGCCAGAGGAATGAAAGGAACCTTGAGAATAAAAGCCATCACCG
Organism: Bacillota bacterium; assembly: GCA_023418435.1. Lineage (GTDB taxonomy): Bacteria > Bacillota > Negativicutes > Veillonellales > Negativicoccaceae > JAEZZT01. The sequence continues at coordinate 177 of JAEZZT010000057.1, forward strand.
CGCGCGCCGTCAGAGAACCTACGGCAGCTGCCGTCAACACGGATAACGTCGTGCGTCCCCAACCGGCAAACCAGGCACCGACGGCCAAACGGAATACCAAGGCAATACCGACATGGAAAATATTGGCCGTGCCCATGAGCATGGCCAACGCGGCCGCAATCAATCCGGCAATAAAGTATATTTTAAAGCCGAATACTGCTGCAATCACCACGGCAAAGGGTGCAGACAACTGAAACTCCAGCCCGGGCATCAATGCCGGTAATTTAAACATCCCGGTCACCAATAAAATTGCTGCCGCCTGGGCAATCCATACTAATTTTCTTGTGTTCATGCATCATTCCTCATTTCTTATTTTGCTAACATTATACTATCTATCTTCTTGATTGTCGATATTTTTATAAATTAAAAGTTTACAATTTTCTCCGAATCTGATTTTACATATCATTCTACATACCATCCCTTAAAACTGCGCAAAAAAAAGGCTTCCGCAAAGAAGCCTTTCCCACTTACTTGGTTCCGAAAATACGATCTCCGGCATCTCCGAGTCCGGGAACGATATAGCCGTGATCATTCAAATGCTCATCCAACGCTGCCGTATAAATTTCCACGTCCGGATGATCGTGATTGACCACTTTTACACCTTCCGGTGCGGCTACCAAACACATCAATTTGATCGATTTCGCTCCTTTTTCCTTCAAGAGAGAAATCGCGGCCGATGCGGAGCCACCGGTTGCCAACATCGGATCCGTAATAATAAAATCCCGCTCGGTAATATCGGATGGCAATTTGCAATAGTATTCCACCGGTTTCAATGTAGCCGGATCACGATACAACCCGATGTGACCCACACGCGCGGTCGGAATCAAACTCAACAGTCCTTCCACCATGCCCAAACCGGCCCGCAGTACCGGCACGATGCCGATCTTTTTGCCGGCTACCCGCTTGCCCACGGTCGGACAAATAGGAGTTTGCACTTCTACATCTTCCAGCGGTAAATCACGCGTAATTTCATATCCCATCAGCAAAGTAATTTCTTCCAATAATTCGCGAAAATCCTTGGAACTGGTTTCCACACTGCGAATCAAAGTTACTTTGTGCTGGATCAAGGGATGATCTAAAACATGAATCTGCATACTTGCCTCCTATACATACAGCGGATATTTTTCACACAATTGTTGAACTCGTTGCTTGGCCTGTTCTGCTACTTCCGCATTTTCAGGAGCGCGCAATACCATCGCCATAATCGCTGCGATTTCTTTGAAATCCTCAACGCCCAAGCCTCTCGTGGTCAATGCCGGTGTCCCTAAGCGAATGCCGCTGGTAATGAACGGGCTCTGCGTTTCAAAAGGAATCGTGTTCTTATTGCAAGTAATGCCGACTTCATCCAAAACATGTTCTGCTTGTTTGCCGGTGAGATCCAAGCCCTGGACATCCACCAACAGCAAGTGATTGTCCGTGCCGCCGGTAACGATACGCAACCCTTCGGCGGCCAATGCCTCGCCGAACGCTTTGGCATTTTCAACGACGCGACGTGCATAATCTTTGAATTCCGGCTGCAAAGCTTCGCCCAAGGCTACGGCCTTCGCTGCGATTACATGCATCAACGGGCCGCCTTGAATCCCCGGGAAAATCGCCTTATCAACGGCTTTGGCATATTTTTCTTTGGCAAATATCATGCCGCCACGCGGACCGCGCAATGTTTTATGCGTCGTGGTAGTGACGATATCCGCATAAGGTATCGGACTGGGATGAACGCCGCCGGCAACCAAACCTGCAATATGCGCCATATCCACCATGAAAATGGCATCGACAGAGGCTGCAATCGCTGCCATGCGTTCGAAATCGATCAACCGAGAATACGCACTACCGCCACCGATGATCAATTTGGGGCGATGTTCTCTGGCAATACGCTCCATATCCTCGTAGTCGATTTGTTCCGTTTCCCGATTCACTCCGTAGGGAATGACTTGGAAATATCCCCCCGATACGTTCACCGGGCTACCATGTGTCAAGTGTCCGCCATGAGCCAGGTTCATCCCCATAATCGTATCGCCGGGTTGCAACAAACCGAAGTACACGGCAAAGTTTGCTTGCGATCCCGAATGCGGTTGCACATTGACATGGTCCGCACCGAACAACTCTTTCGCTCTATCGCGCGCAAGATCTTCGACACGATCCACAAATTCGCAGCCACCATAATAACGTTTGCCCGGATAGCCTTCCGCATATTTATTCGTCAGTATACTGCCCTGTGCTTCCATCACCGCACGACTGACAAAGTTTTCCGACGCAATCAATTCGAGCTTGTCTCTCTGTCTTCCCAACTCATCCTGGATATAACCAAAGAGCTCTGCATCCTGTTTCGGCAACCAATCCATCCTCTCACCTCATCCTATTCATACTTGGCCCGTTCGCCGCCAATCAACGGATAACGAGTCCTTGCTCCTACCACCGGCGCTTCGCCGACGCGATTATTTTGCAAACGTACCGGCACCACGACACGTCGCAAATGCATACCTATCAAGGTCGTGCCGATATCAATTCCGCCATGCGCCTGTACCGATTCTACGACCACCGGATCCGTAAATTGATCCATGGCATTGGTCGCTAACGATCCTCCGGCATGTAGCCAGGGGACTACGGACACCCGTTGCAACCCGTACATCTCGGCCGTGGATTTTTCCACCACCAAGGCACGATTCAAATGCTCGCAACTCTGTATCGCCAAACGCACTCCATACCGTGCTGCGACTTCGCGTACGGCCGCAATGACTTCTGCCCCTACCTCTGCCGAACTGTCCTTACCGATAGTTCCGCCCACAATCTCACTGGAAGATCCGCCGATGACCAATAAATTGTCTTTTTCGAATTTCGCTATTTCACATAATTCTTCCAACGCAGCTTTGACTTCATTACCGATTTGTCCCATATTATATTCCTTTCTCGATCTCCACCAT
>JAEZZT010000036.1 GCA_023418435.1 Bacillota bacterium
AGCATAGGCAGCCGTCAAGACTTGGTTGCTGTTCGTTCCCACATCACTCATCAAATCCGCACTGCGAAGATCCGGCGCCACGATCGACACGCCAGGTGAGGACAATGTCGAAGGAATATCCTCCGCCTGTACCCACCACGGACACGTCAACAATATCCCCAAGCCGAATATCCTCGCCACTACTTTCATACTTCCTCCTGTTGCTTCAATGCACCTCTCCATGCTCGTAGAGCATTTAAATAAACTTCCTGTGACTCCCGTTCACCCGCACTCATCGGCGGCAAATAAGCCGGAACCTCCAGCCGGAGCCAAGTTTCCTCATGCAAGCGATTATACTTGCCTTGTACCAATTTCTCTACCGCGTCACGCCCACGACGGCTTTCCAAGTAGCGCCACAGTGGGTATCCCATTTCTTTTTCCCGCGGTCGGAATACCGTTACTTTTCCGCACACTTGTATGAGATCATCGGCTGCCGCCACATAACTGCAGCGATAGCCTTGTTGATCCATCGCGAGAACGATATCCCCTTCACGCAACAATATGCCCTGACGACTTTCCCGCTGGGGTGCCGTATCTTCATCACCGGTCCAAATGGGCCATCCCACCGCCGTACTGCCGTAGTACAACTCGGCTTGCCGAGCTTGGCGTACCGGTCCGAGTACCGTTGCCACCTCTTGTAAAGAATGTGCCGGCACATGAATCCGCTCCTGCCAAACCGCCTCTTCTATTTCCGTCAATATCCAACTCCCTTGACGGAAACGCGCCTCTCCATAGACCGGAGACTTGTCCGGATCCGCTTCCACGAAAATTCGTTCTACTTTGCTCCCCAACTGCCAATATACGGAAGCATTCTCCGCAAACGAACAATGCTGCCAATCGGTCGGCGATATTTGCATCGTGCGCACCGCTTGGCGCCCTACTTGTTGCCAAGCAACCGCAGTTGCCTGGAGGCTCTTTGCGGGCTCTACCCGCGCATACAAGTAGTCATAGTCATGCGCAGGAATCCGCTCGTAAGTACACCATTCACAATAGGGATAAATCAATTGCATGGCCTGCGCCGTTGTATCTTTCTCCACCGCTACCGTCAAAAGACCGTCACTGAAAATTCGTTGTGCATCGGGCATACTCGCCAGAAAACTTTCTGCCCCCACCAACAAAATACGCCGGGATTGCTGATGGCGACGCCACCATGCCAAGAGCGAGGCCGTCCCTTGCGAACGCTGTAAGAAATCCGCAAACAACAAGGGCGGTGCCGCCATTGCCGTTTCAAAAACGGATATATAGCGCTCTCTCGGACCGCTGAATGCTCCGAATTCTTCCTGTGTGACCTCTTCCATGGCTTGGATGATATCCTCTTCGCCCACTCCATACGATCGGTTTCCCGGATTGGCAAACAGGACTTGATCTATTTTTCTGGCACGTAATATTTCACTAAAAATAAACTCCGGCGCAACTCCAACTTTGGCAAAACGTTGGCGCCAGTACGATTTTGTCGATTGCAAGTTCTCACTCCTTCAGAAGTATTCTAAAGTGATTTTCTTTTGTTGTCAAAAAAGAGGTCATGAGAAATGACCTCTTTACATAATCTGAATGCCTCTAAATGTATAGGTAGGCGAAATCAGGACCACCACCGAATTGCCGGCAAAGACATCACCGACATCAAAATAAATCATGATACCTTCATCGCCTCGTGCATAAACCGCCGCCACGGTCTGCAAGTGAGGAAGCATGTCCTCGACCGTCATGGGCGGCTCGCCTACCTCCAGCCAATGTGCGTTCTTCAAGCTCACGATGCGCAAAGCCTCATCCTCAATGCGGCCTCGTTGACTGAGTAGCCATTCCCAAACTTCCTGCGCATATTTTTCCGCTTCCTCCTGCTGATCCGCAGCAAAAGGTTCTACCGAGAGCAGGACCGGTTTGTCATCCACCATCATCTCTGTAATAAATCCGGGCTCCGCATATGTCCATTTCATAAGCATCCCTCCAAATATATTATTCATCATAGCAGATTCCTGGCTGCTTGTCTAACATTCTAGGCGATTGCAGAAGGGCAATATTCTTGCAAAGGACATTTCTCACATAGAGGTTTACGTGCTTTGCAAACCAGTCGCCCATGCCAAATTAACCAGTGGTGTGCTGCACTCCAATCTTTTTTCGGAATATTTTTTTGAAGCTGGGCTTCTGTTGTTAATACATTATCGCTTTTGGCCAATCCCAAACGATTCGATACCCGGAAAACATGAGTGTCTACAGCAATTGCTGGTACATCATACAAAACACTAATCAAAACATTCGCCGTTTTGCGGCCTACTCCGGGCAAGACGACCAACTCTTCAAAAGTGGTAGGAACTTCTCCTCCATATTTCGTCAATAAGATATGGCAGGTTTCTAACAAATGTTTGGCTTTGCTGCGATACAAGCCACAATCACGAATCTCTTTCTCTAGTTCTGCTTGCGTCAATTGCCCCATTTTTTCAGGCGTGTTGAGTCGGGGAAAAATCCGTGCTGTGATAATATTGACTCGATCATCTGTGCAT
>JAEZZT010000134.1 GCA_023418435.1 Bacillota bacterium
CTGCTGAGCTCGCAATATACTTTTGCAGAAGAAATTCAAGCATTTAACGCCGGAGAACCGACTTCCCAAGGGGTGTCCTATGACAGCTTGATTAAAGAGTCGAGATTGTCTCCGCCGGTCAAGCGGACCGTGTGGCAAGCCATCAAGATTTGCGAGGAGATTCGCAAAATCAACAAGGGCGTTCCGAAGAGAATTTATTTGGAAATGACACGTGGCGAAGAGCAAGACAAAAATCGCAAAGCGTCTCGGAAAGAAAAGCTGCTGAAATTGTATAAGGCATGCAAAAAGGATTCAGAAGAATTATTAAAAGAGTTGGAAGGCCTCGACGAAGACTTGTTGAGAGCCAAACGGCTGTACTTATACTATCTACAAAAAGGTAGATGCATGTATACCGGAGAAAAGATTGATCTTGATACATTGATAAGAGACCGTCAAGGACAATATTATGATATCGATCATATTTACCCGCGCTCTCTTACCAAGGATGATTCTTTCGAGAACTTGGCCCTGGTGACTTCTAAAGCAAACAAGAATAAAGGGGCGGAGTTCCCGCTACAGCCAAGCATTCAGCAAAAACAAGCAAGTTTTTGGCAAATGCTTCGAGAACAAGGTCTTATTTCCGTGGATAAATACCATCGCTTGACAAGACGCACCGCGCTTTCGGCTGAAGAGTTGGCAGGTTTCATCAATCGTCAGATGGTAGAAACCAGTCAATCGGCCAAAGCCATGGCGGATATCTTGCGTGTCATTTATCCGGATACGGAATTGGTATTTGTCAAAGCAAGATTGGTCAGCGAATATCGCAAAGATCAGGAATTGTTGAAAATCCGTGAGCTGAATCCGCATCATCATGCGCATGACGCGTATTTGAATATTGTAATCGGCAATGTTTACCACGAGAAATTCACACAAAATCCTTATAAGGCCATCAAAAAGTTTTATGCCGAAAAAGCACAGGGGAAACTGCCGTACAATTTGAATAAAATGTTGGAGCATAAAGTCGAAAAGAGTGACGGCACAGTCGTTTGGGATCCGGAGGTAATGAATGAAAAAATTGCCAATACCATCTGGGGGAAACCGGTGAATGTAACCCGCATGCCACAGGAACAAGGAGGCGCATTGTTTAATGCTACCTTGCTGAAAAAAGGAGTTCCTACGGGCAATTTGACGACACCGCTGAAAGCTAGCGATGAGCGTCTGCACCAATTCGAAAAATATGGCGGGTATGGTACCTTGACGGGTGCTTACTTCATGGCAGTGGAGCATGAGAAAAAAGGCGAACGAATCATTACGTTGGAGCCCATGTTGCTCATGTATGTCGAGCAATATAAAACGAAAGAGGAAAAAGAAAAGTATTGCGAAGAAGTGCTTGGGCTCGTACAACCACAAGTGATTTGTGAGAAGATTCTCAAGGATTCAAAACTAGTCATTGATGGATATCCGTTGTACCTGGCAAGTCGGACGGGAGATAGAAACATCTATTTAGATGCATATGCTTGGCAATTAGATGACGAAAACTATCAAACTTTACAAAAGTTAGTCAAGGATAAGGAGAAGAGAAAAAATAATTCAAATTCATGGACTAGACATCAACAATTAAGTAATGAAAATCTCGAGAGTTTATATACAGCACTAGTAGAACAAATTACAGAAAAACAATTTTCTCAAAGGCCTAATAGAGCACACGAAATATTTTCCCAAAGCCTTGAACCACTTGTTGATGGTAAGTCACCTTTTCAAATGCTTTCAGAGGAGGATAAAATTGACCTTATATATGAAACTATAAAATTGACCTCACCACAAAGTACTTTTGGTGTTAATCTCAAATCTATTGGTGGAAGCTCACGTTCAGGGATTATTGGTTTGAATAAAAACATCACGGGGAAGAATGTCGATCTTGTGAATGAGTCCGTAACGGGATTGTTCTCAAAAGTAACTCCCCTTTCGAGAAAATGAGTTTTCGGATACTTGTACTCAGCAAAAGGGCGAAAGTAGAGCTCCAAATGAATCACTTGGTCGTACGCTATCCATCAACGGATAACAAAAGGGTTCATCTCGGAGAATTGGATGCAGTGTTGGTGGAGAGTACGAATATCTCCATCACCTCTGCCCTTTTGGCGGAGTTGGTAAATCATAAAATTCGTGTCGTTTTCTGTGATGCCAAACACAATCCGGTAGCGGATTTATTGCCTTGCTACGGGGCTCATGACTGCGCCAAAAAAGTATTCTGCCAAACGCAATGGAAAGAAGATTTGATGGCGGCCATATGGCAAGAGATCATTCGTCGCAAAATCAAGAAGCAGAGAAGTCTTCTCTGCCGATTGGAGGCGGATGAACAAATCTTGTCTACCTTGCAGACCTATATTGATGAGGTTCAGTTGAATGATGCGACCAATCGTGAAGCAGTAGCTGCCAAAGCCTACTTTCAAGCGTTGTTTGGTTTGGGTTTTACGCGAAACACGAATACGACGATAAATGCCGGTTTGAATTACGGCTACCAAGTATTGTGTTCCATGGTGGCCCACGAGATAAAATTGGCCGGTTATCTGACCGAACTGGGAATTTTTCATCGCAGCCAGCATAATCCTTTTAACTTGGCATCCGATCTGATGGAAATATTCAGACCTCATGTTGATGAAATAGTTCATCAAGGACAATGGGAAGTCTTCGGCAAGGAAGAAAAATACGTCTTGCAGCAGTTGCCTTTGAAAGTCGTAGAGGTTCAGGACAAAAAATACGAACTCGCTTACATCGTACGAAGATTTGTAGTTTCCGTATGTCAGGCACTGACCGGCAATAATATGGAAACCATTAGGTGGCCGGATGAGGAATAGATTTATGAGAGTATTCGTTTTTTATGATCTCCCTTCGGTCAGCAGTGAAGATCTCAAGGTGTATCGATCGTTTCGGCGCACTTTGGAGCATAACGGTTTTCAAATGCTCCAGGAATCGGTATACACCAAAATTGCCTTGGATGGGCGAATCGCCCGCGAAATCATCGCCAAGCTACGACACGAGCGCCCCGGTAAGGGGTTGGTGCAGATTCTGATTGTGACAGAACGACAATTTGCCGGGATGGAATGCCTGGTAGGAGAGTATCACAGCGATACGGTCAACACGAATGAGAGGTTTATTGTCTTATGATAGTAAAGTATCGGTCGTGGGAAATGAACATTGATATTTCCTCGTTTAGCACGCTTGTTATCGAAAATCCGTTGAGTTATCGGCAGTTCGTTTCGAGCTTGTGGCGCCAAGCCAACAAGGAGCCGGGCGACATTTATTTGTTTGACGGAACGGATGAAAAAGATTTCCATAAAGTTTTCTTTTTTGTTCCTTCGCCCTTTGCAAATGATATGAACGAAAAGAGAATACTCAATGCTCTTTATCAATCGATAGAGGAAGAAGTAAATCAATCTCATTGGCAATCCTTCCAAGAGTTGCAAAGGTGCCAAAGTGAATTTTTAGGAAAGGTGTCGGTCCATCACCCTGTTCAGATTCATTGGGAGCAAAATCCGCCTGTCA
>JAEZZT010000120.1 GCA_023418435.1 Bacillota bacterium
ACAAAGCACCGAAGGCAATGAACAGTGCGGCCAATCCCATCCACACCAATCTCCCCCAATGCCTCTCTTGAAGAGGAGCTTCTCCATACCGCAAGCGCAGACGGTCTGCGGCTTCTTCGGTAATCAGCCCCTCCGACACCCACTTCGGCAACTCTTCATATAACCAATGAAGATGTCGCATAATAACCTCCTTTATCAACAAAAAAGCGGACGGTCTGAACCGCCCGCACACTTTACTTCACAATCAATACGGGGCATTTTGCATGGCTGACGATATAGCTCGATACAGACCCCATGAAAATACCTTTGATCGGTCCAAGACCGCGACTGCCCATCACGATGAGATCGACCTCATTCTTTTCAGCTACGGCTGCCAACGTGGGCCCCGGGGATCCTACCTCGAAAACCGTCTTCACCGGAACATCCTGCGGCACCATCTTGACGAGCTTTTCCAAAACCTCCTTGCCGGAATCTTCCAACTCGGATGCCATCTGTTCGCTCACATAGCCCGCCCCGCTCGGCACTTGATCAAATCCGGAAATCACGGAAACAATATTCGCCACATGGCAAATAATCAAACTCCCTCCGGACAGTTTCACCAACTCGATTGCATGCTGCAAAGCCCGTTCTCCATTTTCGGAGCCGTCGGCCGGTAGCAAGACATTTTTGTACTGAATCATCATGCAGCCCTACCTTTCGTATTGAAACTTTAACTTAATTATACCACACACATATCCGGTTACAGGAAATGAAGTATAATCTAGTCTATTTTTTATTACTTAGCAATGAGCACGGGAATTTTGGCATGCTGCAAAATATACGAGGATACGGAACCCAACAACATTCCCTTCAGCGAACCCAAACCACGGCTGCCCATCACGATGGCATCGGCATGCAGCTCTTCCGCCAACGCCAAGATGTCACGACGTGGCGAGCCGACTGCAAACATCAATTGACAATTCACATCTTCCGGCAATCTCCGCGCCTCCGTACGCAACTCTTCTTTGATCACTTCCGCTTGATGAGCCGACATTCCTTGCGGCAATACACTCGGCGATTCCATGGTCAAAGTCTCCCAACCTCGATACGGCTTTTTATCCGCTTCGAGTCCGACCAGTCCGCCCGCATAAAATTGCTCATCCAAAACTCTCACCAAGACCAACTTGGCTCCGGTTTTAACTGCCAAGTCCGCAGCCATTCCCACCGCCAAACGAGCATGATCCGATCCATCCGTCGGAACTAGTAGTGTGTTAAATTGCATTATATACCTCCTATTTCACGACCCATACCGGAATACCGGCATGTTTGACCACATACCCGGACACAGTCCCCAATAAAACACCTGCCAAGCGCCCCAAACCGCGGCTACCGACCACTGCCAAATCCGCTTTATATTCACGGACCATCTTCAATAATTCTCGCCGTGGAGCACCGGTTTCATACGCAATGCGGAAAGGTATCCCCGCCGGAATCTTGGCCGCTGCACCCTCGACGACACGAATGCTGTATTCTCTCCGGTAATCCCCAATCGTAGAATAGTGCAGTTCCTCTTCACCGGTTTCTGCATTCTTTTTCGGGGTTGCAAAGCGAGGTTTTTCCGGCCACAATGTGGTAAACGATTGCATATCCAACACGTGCGCCAAGACCAAAGTAGAACCAAATTGCTCTGCCAATAAAATCGCCAAATCCAATGCCCGATCCGAGCATTCCGAACCATCTACTGCCACCAAAATCGTTTTGTAGGATATCATTTTTGCCTCCAAGCATCTGCTCTACAACTCTTTTATATACATTTCAACGCCCGCACAAAAATCCCTTTTTAAATCATTTCTTTATCAAAATCGCCTATATCTGCTACCGGTATAATCGCAATACGTCCTTGAAATTGACTTTTTATATTATTTAAGATTAAAATATAAATATAGTGATTGTTTCATGAAAGGGGAAAATAATGAAAAAATCTGCCTTACTTTGCACACTTGTTTTGAGTTCACTGGCGACGGCCCCATTCGTACAGGCCGAAGAGTTTCTGCTCGACAAAGTGGTCGTCACCGCCACACGTACTACAGAAAACATCGCCCGAGTTCCGGCGGCTGTTTCCGTAATCACCGCCGAAGAAATCAAGCAGAGACCGGCGCAAAACATCAGTGATATACTCGCCACGCTTCCTGCCGCCTACCAGTCTCCTACTTCGGATGGAGGCTTATCCATCCGCGGTTTTGACTCGACGGAGATGCTGGTCCTGCTGGACAATCAACCGCTCAACTCCGGTTGGAACGGCTCCGTAGATTGGCAAAGTTTGCCTACGGACAATATCGAGCGGATTGAAATCGTACGTGGTGCCGCTTCTTCTCTGTACGGTGGCAGAGCTGTCGGTGCCGTTATCAATATTATTACCAAAAAATCAACGGACGACTTTTCCGGTGTTGCGCAATACAGCTATGGCAGCAACAATACCAAGCATGCCTCCGTTCATATGCAAGGCAAAAACGAACATTGGCGCTTAGGGATCGGCTATGAAAATCGGTCCACCGACGGGTATCGCAACTTTTTTGTGGAAAAAACTGCACTCAAAGAGAATTCCGCTACTGCCGACTACAGCGCCAGTTTGCCGACGTCCGCCCGCGGCAGATATATTGTCGGCGGTCGAGGCCAAAAGGCTTCCGACACGGAGATTTATCAATTCCAATTGGGCTATGCATGGGATGATCAACGTCATGTAGATTATCAATATACGCACTCCACTCGTGACTATGTATACAATCACCCGTTCTCTTTCGTCCGAGACAAAAAAGGGAATCCGGTATATTACGGAATCGTTCAACTTCAAAACGGAAAGCAAGTGGAGATCTATCCGGACGACTTTTTAGGATATGTCGGTGAAAATGAAATGGATATCCATCGACTTTCTTATACCGATGAAGAACATCAAATTGCCGGTCATTTGGGCTACACTCATTACAAAAAACAGGGGTACAGTTCTGCGGGCGAAATAGAAACCGCCATGAGTGCCGCTGAGTTACAAGCGTGGAATGGCCCGGGCGGTTATTCTTTCTATCCCAGCAAGACTTGGGATTTTGATCTCCACAAAACTTGGCAATCCCGACGTCATACACTCACCGCCGGAATTAATTACCAACGCGAAGAGTTCGAGCAAACACGCTACGATGCGCTGCATTGGAGAGACCACAAAAACGGACTCTCGCCCTACGAATATAACGGAGGACGGGGAACGACTTGGGCTCTTTATGTTCAAGACCAGTTCCATATCAATGACAATATCAGTCTGTATGTCGGCACACGCTTCGACAGATATCGCAAGTCGAACGGCTATCAACGCGTACTCAAAAAAGATCAATGGCAATCTACAGAACATGGTGAAGCCACCTATACGGAGTGGAGTCCCAAGTTCGCTATAGAGTATACCATCAGCGATGCAGACAGCATCTACCTCTCTTACGGACATTCATTCAATCCACCCATACTCTACAAAGTATATCGTTCCAGCAGTTCAACCATTCCCAATCCGCAGCTGAAACCGGAAACATCCAACACCTGGGAGTTGGGCTGGAAGCATCGCAATGCCGATTTCACTTGGAATCTATCCGCATTCCAAGCAAAAACGGATAACCTCATCGTCTATCAAACCATTTCAAAAAAGCCACGAATTACCCAATATGTAAATGCCGCCTCCACGACGACTCGCAAAGGTATTGAGTTGGAGGCAAATTATCAATTCAATCCGCATTGGTCAAGCTATATCAACTACACTTGGCAACAGGAAAAAGAAGATTCCGAAGTATATTTCACGACTCCCAAGCATCTCTTGCACTTGGGTATTGCCTATCAATACAAAAAATGGAATGCACTCTTGGATGCTACCTATGCCAGCGCAAGACAATCACCGAACTCCATTAGCGGCGTATATCAATCCGAGGATGCGTACTTCATCACCAACCTCACTGCCAATTACCAGGTCACGAAAGAGCTGTCCTTGCAAGGGCAGGTATATAATCTTTTCAACCGACACTTTTTTGCCGGTGAAGCCGCCCGGGATCGTGCCTATCAATTGTCACTGCGTTACCAATTTTAACTTTGCACCTGCCGAGCCGGCATATCCGGATCCAAGGGCTGCATAGTACTATAACTCGCTACCTAGTGGCGAGTTTTTAGTTATTATAGAAACAACAAATACAATTTTATTAATAATATCACCAACTCTTTCTTGCTCTTAACTAAATATATTGTTAAGATTAAAATATGAATATAGTGATTGTTTCATGAAAGGGGAAAATAATGAAAAAATCTGCCTTACTTTGCACACTTGTTTTGAGTTCGCTGGCGACGGCCCCATTCGTACAGGCCGAAGAGTTTCTGCTTGATAAAGTGGTCGTCACCGCCACACGCAGCGAAAAACAGGAAATGGATATTCCTATGTCGAGCACGACCATTACGGCAGAGGAGCTCACCCACGCCGGTTTTTCGAATGTCCAAACCGCCCTCTCCGACACGTTGGGCATCGCCTACAAGCAAACCGGTCCGGGCGGCGGACACATGGGTGTGATGAATTCCGAAATTGCCATCCGTGGCGTTGCCAACGGGACTCTGGTCATGGTCAACGGCAATCCGATCAATTCCCGCGGTAAATATTTTTTGGATGCCATTCCGGCGGAAAGAATCGAACGCATCGAAATTATCAAGGGCGGCGGCTCCGTGCTCTACGGTTCGGAAGCCATGGGCGGCGTCATTAATATCATTACCAAAAAAGCCGGCACTCGCAGTCTCAGTGTAGGGCTCGGTAATTACGGCCAACAAAATTTCGATGCCCAAATCGGCAACGAAACATTCAGTCTGGCTCTTCATCGCGAACGCTGGGGCGCAGTCAAAAACATCAATCTTATCGATGACTATCGTTCGGCAGATGCCCCCAAGTCACAACGCGATTCCGTTCATTTCGGTTACAACTTGAATGAAAAATTGAATTTCTCCTATGACTATGCATCCACGGACTCCGATTATGCCTACTATTTCTACCGGGTCAAGCCGAAGGGAACGGCGCAGATCGGAGATCGCCAGCAGTACAGAACGTATTTCAGCAAACAATATCTGTACCAGCTCAATTATCGCGATGATTCTCTTGCCGCACATCTGTTTTACAATCGTGTCAATATGGGCGCAGTCGGCCCGGTTGACTTCGACAGCAAAACTCACAAAAGATCTGCCAAGCCCTGGTACAGTACGAAGGAATTGAATGTCAATTACGGCCTCGATGTGCAAAAAAATTGGCAGCTTTCCCCCGGCAATCAATTAATCGCCGGTGCTACCTACCAGCACGAATTTTATGACAAGAGCTACACGGTTTCCGGAGATGACAAGGCTCGCAATATATATGCATTGTATGCCCAGTGGGAACGTGAGTTGAGTGCACGCCAAACACTGACTCTTTCCGGTCGTGAAACTTGGACCGGCAGTTCCACCGGCGGTGCCGAGTACAGCAATTTCTCCGGTGCACTGCAATATTTGTATCGCTTGAGTCCGGATGAGAATCTCTACCTCAATATTTCACAATCCTTTATTATGCCGACATTCTCGCAGATCTACGGATCCGCCGGACGTTCCAAGCCCAATCCGGGACTCAAGCCGCAACACGGAATTAATTACGAGGTGGGTTACAAAAAAATTCACCAACAGCACCAATACAAACTTGCTGCGTTCCATACCAAGATCACCGACAATATCAAGGTCAACCTGGAGAAAAAAGGCGGCGTGGTCGAGGAGTACCAGTACATCAATTCCGATTTCCGCAATAGCGGTGTCGAAGCGGAAATGAGTTTCCAAGGCAATGGCCCCTGGTCGTATCGAGTCGGCGTGATGTACAACAACCCCCAAACCAAGGAGAGCGGCGAAAAAGCCAAAAAGCCGTACTGGGATCGTCTCTACGGTCGTTGGCAGGCCACCGGCTCTCTGACCTATCAAAGCGGACCTTGGACCAGCACATTGTCCATGTCTTACTTGGCCGACCGAGTAGGGACTCCATCGAGTGCTCATTCCGTAGAAATCAAGCCGTATCTATTGACGACCTGGAATACTTCCTACCGGATCAACGAGCAGCAACTCATCACGTTGCGCATTGATAATTTGCTGGACCGCAATGATATTATTTCACATTCCGGTTCCAATTATCGCTATACTCCTTTCAATTACTTGCTTACTTACCAATACAATTTCTAAGCAGGAAAGCACGCAACACTCGTCGTATGCAAATTTTCGGCGAGTGTTTTTGTATTCTTTAATTGACTTAGAGAAAATAGAGTTTTAGAATAAAATTATCGTGAACTTTGGAGGATGAAAAATGAAAAGATCAAGACTATACTTACTGGCTTGTATCGGCGGCTTGATCGGCTTTGCCCCCGTACATGCCCAAGATTTTGAATTGGCAAACGTGGTCGTTACCGCTACACGAACCAACGAAGAGGTGGCCCATGTCCCCGCAGCCGTTTCCGTCATCACGGCGGAAGAAATCGCGCGCCGACCGGCGCAGAACATCAGCGACATTCTTTCCCACTTGCCGGCGGCTTACCAAGTGCCCACGTCGGACGGTGAACTCTCCATTCGGGGATTCAGCACCAAGGACGTACTCGTTTTGCTGGACGGCCAGCCGCTCAACTCCGGTTGGGACGGCGCTGTCGATTGGCAGAGCATCCCTACGGACAACATCGAGCGCATCGAGATCGTGCGCGGTGCCGGTTCTTCCCTCTACGGAGGAAGAGCGGTAGGAGCCGTGGTGCATATTATTACGAAAAGTCCGCGTGCAGGTTTTTCCGGTTCGGCTCAATACGGCTACGGCAGCCATCACACTCAGCATGCTTCGCTTCATCTGCAAGGCGGAAATGAGCATTGGCAATTGGGGCTCGGCTACGAAAAGCAGTCCACGGACGGTTATCGCAGTTTTTATATCGAGAAAACCGGCAGCCGTAAATTGAAACAGCCAGCCGCAGCTACACTTACACTTCCCACCTCCGCGCGCAACCGCTACATCATCGGCGGTCGTGGTGAAAAATCTACCGCTCGGGAAAGTTACCATTTCCAATTGAGCCATAACTGGGACTCGCAGCATCGTCTGCAATATCGTTTCAGCCACACCGAACACGAGTATAGCTACCACCATCCCTTCACTTACTTACACGGTAGAGATGGACAAGAGTTCTACGCCGGCGTTTTTGCCACACCGAATGGAGATAAATTCAGCGTGGACCCCGCCGAATTCCTAGGTCACTTGGGCGAGTATTCGCTCAACACCCATCGCCTGTCCTATACCGACGACAATGCCCAATTGGAAGCTCATTTGGGCTATACGGAATACACTCGCCAAGGCTACAGCACCCCGGCTGCCATTACGCGGAACATCAACTACTCCGAGTTGTCCGGCTGGGACGGCCCCGGTACGTATTCCTTCTACCCCAGCAAAACCTGGGATTTCGACTTGCACAAGACCTGGCTGATAGGTGCCCACACGCTGACCGGCGGCGCCAATTATCATCGCGAGGAATTCGCCCAAACACGGTACAACTCCCTGGCTTGGCGCGATCAGACGCACGGCTTGACCGCGACCGAGTACAATGGCGGCCGCGGGGTAGATCTCGCCTTGTACCTGCAGGATCAATATCAATGGACAGATCGGCTGAAACTCCACCTGGGTGTTCGCTTCGATCATTACACCAAATCCGACGGATACCACGATACGTTGCAACAGAACAAGTGGAACAACCATCACTATCCCGCCAACACGTATACGGAATGGAGTCCCAAGGTAGCGTTGGAATACCGCATCAACGAACAAAACAATGCGTATATTTCCTTTGCTCACTCCTTCCAGCCGCCCATCCTTTATCGAGTATACCGAGCCAGCACGAACTACATCCCCAATCCGCAACTGGGGCCGGAAACCTCCAATACATGGGAAGTCGGTTGGAAACATACAGCGGACCGTTTATCTTGGGGTATTACCGCCTTCCACGTCAATACCAAAAATCGTGTCTTGGTATCCACGATCGATACCAAAAAGAAAATCAGTCAATACACCAACCATCCGGGTTATCTCAATAATTCCGGAGTCGAATTGGATGCCAAGTATCAATTCTCTCCCTCTTGGTCCGGCTATCTCAACTATACGTGGCAGGAAACCAAGGACTCGGAATCCAAAGTGACCACGCACAAAAGCTTGGCGCCCAGCAGTTTGAACCCCAAACATTTGCTACACGTAGGGCTTGAATATCAGCACAAGAAGTGGGATGTCCTACTTGATGCCACCTATGTAAGCGCTCGCCAAGCGCCGGATGCCGTCACCGGCGTTTACCAATCGCAAGATGCCTACTTGATTACCAACCTTACGGCTAATTATCAAATCAAAAAAGGCCTTACCTTGCAAGGGCAAGTATACAATCTCTTCAATCGCCAATTTTTTGCCGGCGAAACGGCCAGAGATCGTTCCTATCAATTGTCCTTACGCTATCAGTTCTAACCAAAACCGCTACCCCGGGGTAGCGTTTTTTCTATTCGTTCAATTGCATTTCAATCATTTCTGCCACTTCT
Organism: Bacillota bacterium; assembly: GCA_023418435.1. Classification (GTDB taxonomy): domain Bacteria; phylum Bacillota; class Negativicutes; order Veillonellales; family Negativicoccaceae; genus JAEZZT01. Next base: position 8,593 of record JAEZZT010000120.1, read on the forward strand.
TTGGTAATGTAAGTCGCTCCTTCTTGCAGGCAAACATTTTCCTTGATAACGACTTGCGTATTTTCGTGTAGGATCATTTCCTTATCCACATAGAGCGTAACTTTTTGCGCTCCCTGCTGCAGAATGACCGCACGCAACTCATTATCCCAAGTAACCGCGATGCCCTTGTCCGTAAAATAATCACGCAAAGGTAACCACTGAGGTACGTCTTGGCCCGCCCCTATAGCGGTGTCATTCGGTTCAGCCGGCAAGACTTGCTTTTCTTCCTCGCGCCAAGGCATTGACGGCGAATTGAGCGGATGATCTTGCCAAATAATGACTTTTTCCGGATTCGTCTGGGGCGGTAAACTTCTAGTGGAAATCGTATACAGAATCAATTTCTGCCCCGCTACCGAGCTTTTGACCGCATGCCCAGCAGTATCCTCCGCCGTAGTCGGCCAATTTCTCACAATCAATCTATGACTCATTCCTTCTCCGGCCGCATTGTAATAATCCATATCCACACTGTACTTCGTCCCTGGATGAATCGCTATGACTTGTGCATTTGTCTGGGGCGGCATACTCATCGTTTGCGGTGTATCCCGGCGAATAAAGGCCACTACCTCTTCCCCTACTTGGAAGGAATGGTTTTTCACCCATTCTCCCGTCGCCAGATCCAATACTTTTGCCGAGCGAGTCAGAATTACATAGGGTCCCTGTCGGTCATCCACCACAATCCGATCC
>JAEZZT010000069.1 GCA_023418435.1 Bacillota bacterium
GTGTATGGCAGTATAGAACTATGCCGTTTGCTGGCTCCCGATTTGCAAAGACAGCATGGAGCCGCCGTGCTCGTGGCTTCCGATGCCGCCCGCAACGGAAATGTCGCTGCCAGCATCTATGCAGCCACTAAAGGAGCGATTACCGCTTTTGCTCGCTCCTGGGCGTTGGAAATGGCAGTACATGGTGTGCGAGTCAACGCGGTTCTGCCGGGGGATGTGGATACTCCATTGACACATGCACAAGATGTAAATGTGCAAGAACTCGGTGCACACTATCCGTTGGGACGAATTGCGCAAAGTTCGGAAGTGGCAGCGGTGATTGACTTTCTCCTGCATGAGGAGGCGAGCTTTGTGACGGGTGCCTGGTGGTCGGTAGATGGCGGGTTGACGGCATGGTAGCATGGATTTAATAAAGATTGAAATTAATTAATCTTGGTCAATCCGGCAAGAAATTAGGACTCTACAATTTAACATATCGATGAAACATGATATAATATAAGTACAATTAATTTTGATGAAAGGGTGACGACTATGACAGATAAGAAAACTAAAATCACCAATCCGGAAACGGCAGAGAAAGTGAATGAAGCGAGAGTGGAAACTGCTGTCGCCGCCGATCAGGTAGCCGATGGTAAAATCGTTCCGGCAACTCCGGAAGAGGTAAAAGTGGGAGCTCACACTTCTGAACGCCCGCAAGCTACGGAAACTCGAGTGGAAACCGCTTTGCCGGCAACACAAGAGCCGCAGGACGAACGTGATTTGGCGGCAGAAAACCTCATTCGTTGGGGCGCTGCACGTGCCGGCGTCATTGCCGTGGCACCATTGGTAGGTAGCGTGGCATTGATGGCCAATGAAGTATATATGATCAGCCGCTTGGCAAAGGTATATGATGTGAAATTGTCCGATCGTACGATCATGAGTTTCCTGGGCGCATTCGGTGCGCGTGTGGTAGGCAAGTTGGCAGCTACCTTGATCCCGATTCCGGGCGTAGCCGTACCGGTAGCCGTGACGGTAACTTATGGTATGGGTCGAGTTGCGCAGAGCTGGATCAAAGACGGCATGCCTTTGGATGTCAAACCGTACATGGAAAAATTTGAAGATTTGAAAGCGGAAGGCGAAGCGAAAGTTCAGGAAATCGCCAATGATGCGAAAAAAGATATTCCTTTGGGAGATGAAGGCAAAGATTTTGCCGGCGGCAAAGGTTGCCCGGTGAAAAAAGGTGCGGCTAAATTTTTGGATATGGCAGATAAAGGCGTTACCGAATTGCTCTTGGCTTTGGGCGTATCTCAAGCGGAAATCGACGACAAGAAAGCCTTGGCCAAAGGGGTGTACGAAGTAACCAAAGAAACGGCAACGGAAGTAGCGGAAGAATTGAAAGTTCGCTTGGAAGAAGCCACTTCGGACGCCAAATTGCAGGCCAATGTACTCCGTGATCGTGCGGAAGTAAAAGCGGCCGAGTTGAAAGAATTGGCACAGGAAAAAGCCGAAGAAGCAAAAATTAAAGCCGGCGAATTAAAGGAACAAGCCCAGGAAAAAGCAGCGGAGCTGAAAGAGCAGGCACAAGAGAAAGCCGGGGAATTGAAAGAAAAAGCACAGATCAAAGCGGAAGAAGCTCGTGTGAAGGCGCAGGAACTGAAAGTTCAGGCGCAAGACAAGGCAGAAGAGCTGAAAGAAAAGGCACAGGAAAAAGCCGAAGAAGCCAAAGCCAAAGCGCAGGAATTGAAAGAGCAGGCGCAGGACAAAGCCGAAGAAGTGAAAGAGCAGGTACAAGAGAAAGCTGCCGAAGCAAAAGAAAAGGCGGAAGATCTGAAGGCTGATGTGAAAGAGAAAGCCGAAGATGTGAAAGAACAAGCCAAAGACAAGGCAGAAGAATTGAAAGATCGCGTCGAAGAAAAAAAGGCGGAAGCCAAGAAAAACAGCAAATAAGGAGAGATGGGAATGGATTGGAAAGCAAAAGCGGAAGCAGCATTGGAAGAAGTAGAAAATACGGCATCTGAAGTAGCCGCAGAGGTAGAACAAAAAGCAGATGAATTGGCAGAAGATGCTAAAGAAACTGCACACGAAGTGAAAGAAAAGGCTGCTGAAATGATGGACGAAGCAGAAACCAAAGCGGATATTTATGCCGAAAAAGCAAAATTGGGCGTACAGGAAGCAAAGTTGGAAGCGGAAAAAGCGGCCTTGGACTTGAAAGAAAAAGTCGCCGATAAGCTTCACGAATAGTGGGGTGAGCGTGTGTTCAAATTTTTGAAAATGCTGACCAAGCTATACTCGGCGAAAAAGTTTCTGGGATATTTCGGATCGATGGGGCGTCGCTTGACTTTTATGCGGGAAGCCGTGATTTTGTTCTTCTGCTTGAAGGATAGCCGCACACCCATGTTCGTTCGTCTTTGTGTAGCGGGAGCCATCGGCTACTTGATTACACCGACGGATATTTTGCCGGACTTCATCACCGGAATCGGTTGGTTGGATGATGCCGCAGTCATTGCGGGAGCGATGCGCTTGGCGGATAAATACATCCTGCCGGAACATGTGGCAAAAGCCAAAAAGTTTTTCCCGAACTAAAAAAAGACCTACTTCGGTAGGTCTTTTCCTTTACTCGCGGGAATGGAAATGGTTGCTTTCGTCTCCGCTAGCGGGACCGGTGCGACTGTTGCGGTCGTCGAGATGAGTGGTATCGGGAATTTGGGGCAGGCCGATACGACGTGGACGACGCTCCAAATCATAGGGGATAGAGGTTCCGCAACCGATGCATTTAATACGGCCACGGCGACGCTCGATTTGACTTTGAAAGAGAGAAAGTTCTTTCTTGCAATAGGGACAGATGATGATTCGATTCATAAATACCTCGGTTTTTTCTTTTCAGTATAGGAAAATCCTTGAGCAAAAGCAAGTTGACAGCCCCGGTAGGCACGAGTAAAATGAGGAACAACAAATGATTTATGTCTAGTACGGAAATGGAGTTAGTATGTTTGTACATCAGGAACGGGTGCGTTTTTTTCACACCGATGCGATGAAGGTGACTCATCATGCGAATTATTTACGCTGGTTCGAGTCGGCGCGAGTCGAGTTTTTCAGATCGGCCGGAGTCGCGTTGGCGGATTTGATGGCGGATGGTATCGTATTTCCCATCCTACATGTGGAGATCGATTATATTCATGCATCGCATTATGATGATCTTTTGGAAATTCGCACACGACTTATCAAATTGACGAGAGCGCAGGTTGTGTTTGCTTATGAAATTGTGCGGCCCAAAGATCAAACCTTGATCGTCCGAGGTAAGACACAGGGGACTTTTACTTCGACGGAAACGGGCAAAATTATTCGCATGCCGCAGCATTATTTTGAAAAATTGAATGCGATGTTGGAGCCGGAGGAATGAAGGCGAAGTTGGGTGTCATCGACTCGGGAGTCGGTGGTCTCACCGTGGTGAAGGCTCTGCAAAGAGAACTGCCGGCGGTCGATATCGTCTATTTTGGAGATACGGCACATAATCCTTACGGCTCGCGGTCAGCCGCAGAAATATGCAGCTTGGCGGCTGCAGCCGCGGATCGAATGGTAGAAGAAGGGGCGACTCACTTGGTGATTGCGTGCAATACCATTACATTTATTGCACGCGATTACTTGGCAAATCGGTTGTCGATCCCTGTCTACGGAATGGTCCCCGAAGTGCAATTGTATCCGGAGGAGAAAAAGGTAGCGGTGTTGGCAACTCCGGTGACGATTGCAACGCATGTCCATCGCGATTATTTACAACGGCGATATCGGGATATTCAGATTGTGGAAGTCGCTTGTGACGGCTTGGCTGCATCCATAGAGCAGCATCTTGATTGTGAAGAATTATTGCGTGTCTATACGGTGTCTTTGGTAGGATGCGACGCAGCGATCTGGGCATGCACGCATTATCCTTTGTTGGCAACGAAATGGCAGGAGATGGCAAGCTGTCGTTTTATTGATCCGGCGAACGCCACAGCGCGCCGTGTGGCTGAAGAAATTCCCACAGCCGATGGAAAGGGACAATTGAGCTTTTGGTTCAGTGGAACCGATGCACCGCGGCAATGGGTACAGGAATTGTTTGGAGATGTAGAGATCGGTACCGTTGAGGGAGGAAAGAGGTAATGTATTGGTATTATTTATTCCATGTGCTCACGATTCTATTGGCGATCGTGACGATCGGATACTTGGCTTTTTGGATATATCAAAAATGGCAAGGGGACGCGAAAATGGTCGTGCGTCCATGCCGACGAGACGAATTGTCCGATGATGAAACCCCTCGTATTGCGGTGACCGGCGTTCATTTTCCGATGCATGTGACGGAGTTTCGGACTACGGATTTTGTTTTGGTTCGCTCCGATATGAAATCGATTACCTTAAGGACCTACATGGTAATGAAAAATGCCGGTCGTCAGCAAGCGACCGTGATGGATTGTTTCGGACGCAGCTACATGCCGGTGGAATACATGGATGGCGTGGATGTGCAAGTGCGAGTGACGGATGCCAAAAAACCGCGTCGCGACGACTATTGGGAAGCTTGTTTGGTACCGCCGAAAAAGCATGTGGTACTACGGGTGGATATTACGTTGACCGCTGTGCAAGGAACATTGCGGGAGATTGCGGAAACTTTCCCGGATATGGGCGTGGATATTCTTTACCATGTGTTCGGGCGCTCGGATCGTTATTACGATAAGGCAAGAATTATTTTGACGGGCGAAGAGTTGCGTCGAGAATTGATTTTGAAAGGAGCTGAATTGCGATGAAACAACCGATTCAATTGATTCCGATCAAAACCAGAATTCTCACCGAATCCGATGATATGGTCGAGGCCGTCCACGAGTTCGGCCAATCCCTGATCGGCCCCAATGACGTAGTGTGCGTCGCGGAAACCGTCTTGGCCATTACGCAAGGGCGGTACACTCGTCCGGAATGGTTGCGTCCGTCCTGGCAAGCCCGTCTGATGAACCGCTTCGTACCGCCGGCCGGCTCGATGGCAAGCATCTACGGAATGCAGGCTGCCATGGAAAAAGAAGGCGAATGGCGAATGTTATTCTGGTTCATTGTCGGCTTTATTGCCAAGTTATTCGGTAAACGCGGCGTGTGGTATGCGCATTGTCGCCAGGCTTCGTATATTGATGATGTGACGGGGACGATGCCGCCCTATGACAAATGCATCGTGTACGGACCGGAACGCACGGATGAATTCTGCGAGGCTCTTTGTGCGAGGACGGGCTGTTATGGTGCGGTGGTGGCCGATGTCAATGACTTGAAGCGTAGTCATGTGCTGGGCAAAAGCCGTGGCTTGAATGCTGACGAAATTGCGCAGATATTGATCGACAACCCGTTCGGAAACGGTAGCGAGACCACGCCGATCGTAGTCATCAAAGATTATTTGTTGGCGCTGCAACAGAAAGATCAGGCGGTCGTCAGCGAAATGCCGGCTCCCTTCGGGCTTGACAAGCAAAAATGATTGACTTACAATAAATTTATATAGATGAATGACGATGATGAGGACAAGATGATGCGTTCCTGTAACTTCAGAGAAAGACGTCTAGGCTGGAAACGTCTGTTGCACCGCACTCACCACCACCTCGGAGTTGATTGGCTGAATGAAGTAAGCGAATCCGGACGCACCGTTATTGCAGCAGAGTGAATTCTTCGGAATTAACTTGGGTGGAACCGCGAATCAACTTTCGTCCCAGGCGGACGAAAGTTTTTTATTTGGAGAAAAGGAGCAGAAAAATGGTAAAAATCAAATTGGGCGACGGACAGGAACGGGAGTTTCAAGACGGAATTACGTTGGCACAGGCGGCCAAAGAGATCAGTAACAGCCTGGGCAAAAAAGCAGTCGTGGCGAAAGTCGACGGAGTGCGGACGGACTTGGATCATGAGTTGAAAGAAGGCTCAGCGGTCGAGTTCTTTACTTTGGCGGATGCGGAAGGTTTACGTGCGTTGCGCCATACGGCATCCCACATTATGGCGCAGGCTATTTTGCGTTTGTGGCCGGAAACAAAATTGGCCATCGGACCGGCCATCGATAACGGCTTCTACTACGATATGGATACGGAACATGTATTCACGCCGGAAGATTTTCCTTTGATTGAAAAGGAAATGGCAAAGATCGTCAAAGAAAATCTGCCGCTGTCTCATCGCGTCGTCGATCGCCAAGAGGCGTTGGCTCAATTTGATGCGGAAGGCGATATTTACAAAGCGGAATTGGTACGCGATTTGCCGGAAGATGCGACCATTACTTTCTATACACAGGGCGAATTTACCGACCTTTGTGCAGGCGGACATGTCCCCTCCACCGGCAAGGTCAAGGCGTTCAAATTGATGAGCGTAGCCGGCGCATACTGGCGCGGCAATGAGAAGAACAAAATGCTGCAACGTATTTACGGCACGGCTTTCCCCACGCAGGAAGCTTTGAGCGAATACTTGTTCATGTTGGAAGAAGCGGAACGCCGTGATCACCGCAAATTGGGCAAGGAATTGGATCTCTTCAGCTTCCAGCCGCAAGGACCGGGATTCCCGTTCTTCCATCCGAAAGGAATGGTGTTGCGCAACCAATTGTTGGGATTCTGGCGCGAACTGCATCATGAATATCGCTATGATGAAATCCAAACTCCGATCATTCTCAATCGTGACTTGTGGATGCAATCCGGTCATTGGGATCATTACCGGGAAAATATGTACTTCACCAAGATCGATGACGAAGATTATGCAGTGAAGCCGATGAACTGCCCGGGCTCGATTCTGTACTTCAAGAGCGGCTTGCGCAGTTACCGGGATTTGCCGATTCGCGTGGCGGAATTGGGCTTGGTGCATCGTCATGAGTTGTCGGGTGCCCTTCATGGTCTCTTCCGCGTGCGTTGCTTCACGCAGGATGATGCGCATTTGTACATTTTGCCGAGCCAGATGAAAGAGGAAATCCTCAAAACATTGGAGCTTTTCGACCGCATTTACAGTGCGTTCGGGCTGGAATATCGCGTCGAACTTTCCACTCGTCCGGAAGATTCCATGGGGGATGATGAACTGTGGGAATTGGCGACGGATGTACTGCGCGATGCGATCGAGACTTCCGGCGTGGAATTCAGAATCAACGAAGGAGACGGTGCTTTCTATGGCCCGAAACTGGACTTCCACATCAAGGATTCGCTCGGACGTACCTGGCAATGCGGTACGATCCAGTTGGATATGCAAATGCCGGAACGTTTCGACGTCACCTATATCGGTGAGGATGGCGAAAAGCATCGTCCGGTCATGTTGCATCGCGCCGGTTTCGGCAGTATCGAACGCTTTATCGGCATTTTGATTGAGCATTATGCGGGTAAATTCCCGACTTGGTTGGCACCGGTACAAGTCAAATTGATTCCGGTTTCGGAGAAGCATATCGCCTATGCCAAGGAAGTAGCCGAACATTTAGAAAAAGCAGGTTTGCGTTATGAAATTGACGAACGCAATGAAAAATTGGGGTACAAGATTCGTGCCGCCCAATTGGAAAAAGTCCCGTACATGTTCATTCTCGGGGATAAAGAAGTGGAAGCGAAAAATATCTCCGTTCGCCAACGTGACGGTGAAGAACGAAATGGTATCGACCTGGCTGACTTCGTGGGCGAAGTGATGGAAGAAGTGAGCGCGCGTCGTTAAGGTGCATGATGAGCTATTTACGTGAACACAAAAGTGGAGAGGTGGGGCGTCATGCCATGCGCATGGCCTTGACCTCGACGAGAGAAGAAGAAGTCGCGTTGCGAGAAGAATTGAAAGCACAGGGTATCTACACTTGTGCGGTGGATTTCGGCGGCTATTTCACGGATGTACTGCCTCGGATCATTGAAAATGCCGTGGTAGGAGCGCAACGCATGGGCCTGGTTCCCGACACTCATGTCGGTGAAGGTGCCGTTGTCGGAGCGGTACAAACCGCTTTGGAATCCATCAAGATCAAAGCAATCGGACAGAATATCGGTGGCAAGATCGGTATGGCTAGATGTGACGAGCATTTAGTTGTAGCGGTGTACGGTACGGTCGGTGTGATCCATTTCAACGAAGTGGTAACCGGTATTGCTCATCGCGCTGTAGAGAACTACCAACCGGAATAATGTGCAGATAATATGAGAGCATAGCAACAAACGGATGTGTTTAACTTTTAGACACATCCGTTTGTTGTTGTGGAGTTAACAAAACATGAGCTCAGAAATAATTTTACACTAAAAACGAAAAAACTTGTTTACTTTATGTATGACGACGTTTTATAATTACTTATGCTCAAGTGAGAACGTCCCCTCAATGGGCGGAGATTCAGAGGAAACGTGGACACTCTTGAAACTCTCGATTGGGACGAAATACTTATTTCCTAAAAGGGAGGAATTGTAATGAACAAAAAATTGGCAGCCGTATTGGCAGCAACATGTGTTCTCGGAGCAACCACTGCATTTGCAGC
>JAEZZT010000071.1 GCA_023418435.1 Bacillota bacterium
CGGAGATATCTCCGAGCTTTATCTACGTGGAAAGGCTGTTTACTTTGTGCAGGAACTATGTTCACTTGTGCTTAAAACAGATTGAAAACGCAACTTAAGGCACTCCAGTCTTTTTTGATGGCAGTAAATATCATAGAACTGTTTGACTGCAGTTCGGGAGAAGCATACTCGAGTGCCTGCCAATTGTTTTCGATACTATTGCGGACTACATCCATGTCGTTGCGAAGTTCTGCACTCGCATACTTGAGTGCGAGACCGTTTTGAGAAGTGACCGCCAACATAATAGTCTTGTTGTTGCGCATGTCCGGATGAGCATGTTTTAAAGCCCGCCAGTCATTACGGATACTTGCCAGCACCACATCTTCATCGGAGCGGAGCTTTTGGCAGGCATACTTGAGTGCATCTCCATGCTGTGATACCGCAGCGAGGATTACGTCTTTGTCCGCGCGGAATGCCGGATCTGCATATTGCAGAGCACGCCAATCGTTACGGACACTCGCCAATATAATATCCTTCTTAGAGCGAAGATCATTATTGAGGTACTTCAATGCGTGGCCATGGTGGGAGACGATATCCAACATGACTTGAACATCGAACCGATCGGGACGTTCTTGTGGATCTACTAACGCTTGTAATTTGAAAAGAATGATTTCTAGAATATCGGGATCTTTTTTTAGAGAAGAATCGATCTGTTCGAATGCTCGCCAATCTTGGGCGACAGCAACTAGCACAAATTCTTTGTCAGCGAGAAGTTCGTCGCTTGCATATGCCACTGCCTGGCAAGCATCACGCTGAGCGATCTTCAGAATAATCTCTCTGACATCCTTTTCCTCGCCATCGATATAACACTGAAAATCCTTGTCATGTCGAAGGGCGATTAATAGAATATCTCGGTCGCCTCGTAATCGGCTCGGAGCTTTTTGTAATATTTTACCGTTTTGACGTACGGCGGTAAGTACTATATCTCTGTCTTCATATAGATCATCGTTTGCATAATCAATCGCCTGCCAGTTCTGCTTGATAGCAGTCAGCATGATCTCTTTGTTCGCATAAAGAGTAGAATCAGCATATTGTAAAGCCTGCCAACGCTGCTTGATTGCAGTTAATATGATGTCTTTATCTGCACATATTTCGGTGCTTGCGTATTTTAAAGCTCTCCACTCTTGGGAAACGGCAGTGAGCATAATATCTTTATCGGTATAAAGGGCAGGATCAGCATAGGTCAAGGAACGCCAACTTTGATTTACAGCAGCTAGCACGATATCCTTATCCCTTTTTAGCCTGGGACTGGCAATCTCTAAAGCTTGCCCGCTTTGACTGATGGCCATGAGCATGGTTTCTTTGTGGGCACGAAATGCCGGACTACTGCGGTATAAGCCCTGCCAGTCTTTCGTGATAGCCAAAAGAGCGTCCTCTTTGCCGGAGATATACGAGTGTTTGTGTGTTGAATATTTAGGATAATGAGATAGGCATGCTAATAGAATATCCGGATCTATTTGCAGGTCTTGGTCTGCATAATCTACAGCTAGCCAATTTTGTTTTACCGCCGCTAGCAGAATGTCTTTGTCACTAAGCAGGCCGGGATCGACATGCTCCAAAAGTTTCCAATCTTGCTCTACAGCGGCTAGCATGGTGGCCTTATCGGCATAAATATTAGGTTGTGCATATTCCAAAGCTTCCAAGTCTTGCTCTACAGCGGCCAGCATGATGTTTTTATCGGCATAAATATTAGGATGCGCATGCCTCAAAACCTGCCAGTTTTGGGAGACAGCGGCCAGCATGATGTCCTTATCTGCATAAAGCCGTGAATGTGCTTGTTTCAAGGCTTGCCAACTCTGCTTGACTGCAGTTAAGATGATGTCTTTGTCCGCACACATCTCAGGGGTAGCATAAGAAAGAGCCTGCCAGTCTTGGGAGACTGCAGCAAGAATAATGTCTTTGTCGGCATACAGGGAAGAATGAGCATACTCCAAAGCCTGCCAATTTTGTTTTACAGCAGTAAGAACTATGACTTTGTCTTTTCGCATTTTTAAATTAATGCAGGTGATTGTTTGCCAACTATTGGCTAAAGCAGCGAGAATAATATCCCTGTCTTCTTGTAGGTTGGGAGCAGCGTACTCCAAAGCCTGCCAATCTTGTTTTACAGCAGTAATGACGATCTCTTTGTCGGCTTGAAGAATAGGAGAAAGTCCTTTTAGCTGGCATCCTTTCTTAGAAAGAACTGCTAGTATTACCTCTCGACTTTCTTGAAGGTCGGAGCTAGCAAATGATAATGCCTGCCAATCTTGTGTAGCGGCTGCAACGATGATTTCTTTGTCTGAACGTAGCTCCGTAGAAGCATACTGAAGTGCTTCCCAGCAGTTTGATATGGCCGCTAAAAGAAGATTTTTGTCAGATAGTAACTCTGGTGGGGCATGTTTTAGAACTTGCCAGTTATGTGGAGCAGCAGACTTTATAACATCATTGTCTATTTCCTGTTGGTTTCCTACGGATTGCATAACGGACCAATTTTGGGAGACGGCGGCACCAAGTACATCTTTGTCATTGCGAAATTCATCTTCGACATAGGCCAAGGCTTGGGGGTTCGCTTTGACAGCCTCAATTACTACGCTCTTGTCTTTGCGCAAATTAACGGCAGCAAAAACCATGGCACGGGGATTTTTTTGAATCGCTTTTAATAACTCTGATTTTTTTCTGTATAATACGGCGCACATAGTTATTCTCCTGGATTGGTCGTTGAATGATCTGCTGTTTGTTTTTTTACTAATATAACATGATTTTTTTATTAAACAAAGAAATTTCTTTCTCAAGAGGAAGCGAGACATGCTGTTGGAGATACAGTTCAGAGTCTCCATTTTTCGTTGGAGAATTTTTCCGGCGGGTGCTATAGTGTCTACAAGGTAGTTCATGTGTTTAGTAGAAGTCTGTATGCATGATGGTTGGGCCACTGTGGGCTAGGAATGCATAACTAAAGACCGGAGTTTAAACTCCGGTCTTTAGTTATGTAGGCACTTGCTGATAATACCAATATATTGACTTCGCACCCGAGATGTTTACTTGGATTCTTCGGAACGGAAATGGTGTGACTGAATTGAAGTATCCGGTAAGAGGGAGCAGACCTTCCGGTCTTCCGTTACTTGTTTCTGGGCAAAGGATGTACGCATTGGGTGAGTAAGGAGACAAAAGCGCCGGAGTCCACGCAGGAACGGATAGAGGCGGCGACGAGGTCTGTATAGTCAATCCGAGAAAAATCAATCTCGTAGCCGGCTTGCCATCCCAAGCCGATCAGAAATACCCTGGTAGCCCGTCCGTTTCCCTCCAAAAAAGGATGCAGCATGTTTAACTCGGCATAGTAATGATCCAACCGCTCGATAAAGTCACGAATACTCAGCTCCCGCAAATAATTTTCTTTTTGCAAAGGCTCAAAAATTTGCGTTTGTGCATAGGAATGAATATAGTACGGCCGGACAAAAATAAGTATTGCCCTTTGTGATGTTGTAATCGCGAATTTTCCCCGCCCATTCGTAAATATCTGCGAATAAAACTCGATGGATCTCTTGTAAATAGGCAAGATTGTAGGTTGCTTGTGCAGCGTGCTCCAAGAATCGACTCTGTTGCAACGCACTTAAATATTTCTCTAGCGCATGGAGCGAGGGAGAATCCGTCCGGCCAAATTTATTTACCAGCGTGTACGTCCCGGGATAAATAAGATGTGGCGGAGCGATAATTTCGTCAGTCCTCATTGGTCTCGGCCTTGGCCTGTGCTGCCAAATAAGCTTGATATGCCTCGCGATCTTCTCGGGCATCTTCATAGGCTTTTTCCAAGGCAGCTTGATAAGTAGTTTCGAAGTCTAATTTTCCGGTATACACACCGATGATGGTTTCGACTTCCTCGGGATCGGTGAACTCGCCGCATTCCATTTCGACAGATGCGATCAGCGAGCGGGCCATGGTACTTAATAATGGAGATTCAGTTAAGAGGGACATTTTATACCTCGCTTCCAATGACAACGAATGATGCTTTTTGCAATGTTTCGTACTATACAGAAAGTGCGTTCCTCGCCGCATAAGATGACTTTTCCGAACCAGTCGGCGTTTTCTGCGGCATATTCGGTATCCGTGCATAGTTGGCAGAGAAGGGCTATTCCGCGGCTTGGGCTGAAATTTTTAGCCTCGGGGCGAATTGTCGCCTCCGGATTTTCTTTCCAGTAGCTCGATGAAGTAGGCGGCCCTGTTTTGGATATACCTTTCTAGTGCATCTACTTTTTTAGCGTCAACAATATCTGACTTGATTCTGTCGAATTTAAAGTTTTCCAGCTCCCTCAACATGGGTGTATGACGCTCTTTCAGGTGCAATTCCGCTTGCCGATCAAACGAGATGCCCCAATACGAAAATAATTTGGCATGTGCCGGCAAGTCATCGTAATCTTCATCTATAGCACTATGAAAAAGGGAGTTGCCGTGGTCAAAGAATGGCGCAGGGCCGAGTATCCGGTTGGAATCATTGTCGATTAAAACGCCGAAGTTCCCCAAGTGCCGGTCGGTATTGTGGATAAGGGCATCCAATACCATCATATCCTCAAACTGCTCCATACCGTAAACTGTACCGATTTGAAGTTGAGTTTTATACCTAGATAAACTATTTCTGGTCAGACGCATGTCTTTAGTAAGTACAAATATAGGAATATAGCCGATCGCTTGCGAGGTAAAGAGTTTACAAATGCTTGCGAGTTCTCCTTTATATGTTCGGACAGAATACTCCACATGCGGTAATCCAAGCTGTTTGGCGATTTGAGCGGCGTATACTTCCAAGATAGCTTCTTGTCCACCGTTGGCATAGCGTGGGGTAGAGCCTTTTACCAAGTAAATATCATTTCCTTCCCGATGCCAACACTTTTTTAACATGCCGTTGGTGGTATACTCCGGCGAAATCATCGTGCCGGAGGGCAACTCGTTCGGAATAAAGCCCGTAAAGGCAATATCGGCAATGACATCATTCAGTGGATTGTCATAGGGATTTATATCTTGCCAATATATCTTCTGCTCGGCCGGACAAACCCAATAGGTATCATTCAGGGATAAGGCGTATGTACTATCGATGTAATTGTACGGATTTTCCATATCGGGTAGCAAGTTGAGCAGTTCATCCGAGTAGATTCGGTTGTAAGGGATTTTACGCTGCATCAACCAGGCAGATACACTAGTGTCGGTTGGCTCCACGGAAATAGGAAGCAAGGATGCATCCTCAACCGAGTTTACTTTTAGCTGATAGCTGATGTCTTGAATATCATCTACCAGCTCGACTTCTTTATCTATAGAAAATGATAGAACGCTCTTGTCTTTGGATTTGAGTACATAGTCCATGGCCATTTCTCCTCATTTCATTGTATATATCTAATTATACTAAAATATAAATGTATTTTCTTCGTGAATGCATGGTACACTATACTAAGGAGGTGCATACTATGGTGTTTTCGATCAGCTTGACGGAGGAAGAAAAGAAGTTGGCGGAGAGCTACGCAAGGCTCCATTCGATGTCGCTCGAAGATGCTTTCAAAGGAGCACTTTTTGAACGGATAGAAGATGAGTATGACGCATTGGTAGCGGAAGAAGCGTATCAGGAATATGTCAGGAGCGGATATCGGAGTCGACCGATTTCCGAATTGTGGAAGGAAATGGATGACTGAACCATAGTATTGGAATGCCTGCAAAATATGTAACAAGCGACCATAACGAGCAAAAGGACGATGTGCATCGTCCTTTTTATGTTGCAGAAAATGGTAATTGTGCTCTGCATGTGCATTAGATGTTGTATTGCTTTGGGTATTGCACTAAGTTCCTGCATTTCGTGACGTTAACCTTGTAGCCGTCTTTTCACCTTCAAGATATTTTTTTCCAGATTTGCCATGTACTGAAAGGCATCAAATTCCGGATCCAAAAAAGTTTTGTTCATATCGTTTTCATACTCCAGCAGAATGGCTAAATCCTCTGCCGGCTTGTATGTCATTGCATCATAAAGACTATTCAGATGGTCTAAGGTAAACACATTCGGGTAATGTTCCAAAAGAAATCCGATATCGAAAACATCGCGCGCGGTATCTCTGCGTCCGAAAGCGAATGCTTTCATATTTGCAATACTGTTGGCGGTATATACATTCACATTGTTTCTTTTGCAAAAAGAATTTTTTTTGATCAGACCTACTTTCCGAAAAGATGTTTCTATTTTCAAGGGATAATCACCCTTGTCATTCTTTCCGCCGTAATTAATCATGACCCGCTCCACAGTAGGGGTTTGCTTTTTAATTGACAACTCCCAGCCGTTTTCTTGGCAAAGTGAAACAAGCTTCTTTCCCGGCCCCACATGTCCCTGGTGAGCATCTAAATCAATATCTTCGGAAATGCGTGCTAACCCATAGAAAAAGATTAGTGCGGTTCCACCTTTCAGTACATATTGATCGCCTAGTTGAGGAAGTATTTTATCGATGACTTGTAAGCGCTCTTTTTGCCAGTCCTGCAAAAAGAGATTATTGAATAAATCCAATTTCATTTTTGGCCTTTCTATAATAATTAGGCAGAATATGTGCCACTAAGTATAGCATTCTATTTTGGTCCGGGAGTTTTAACAAATGTCCATACAACTTTTCTTCTATGGTGGGGGTCATTAAACTATGACGTGATCCATACAAGGGGAGTACATATGGATGATCATTCGGGTATTGCCAAAGTAAATCGGCGAATGCTCGAGCAAAATCGGCAATGTACACCGGTTCATCCGACCATGTTATATCGCGTCGAGTAATTCCGACGTCGCCCAATACCGGATTGTATGAAAACAAAGGGACCTCCTCTGACTTGACTGTTTTTAGCCAGTAGCAGTACGGGTGCCAATCGGATATATCGCCATTTTCATCCGGAGTATTCAATGCGTACCAACCCGATATATAATTCCGCATGTCGGTCGGCGGAATTCTCTTTATTTCTTTGGGGGCCTTCTTCACCACGTCACCTCGCTATCTTGCCGTACCACCGCTCACATAGTCGATTCGCTGACGTTCCTCGTGGCTTTTTTGAATCGCCCAGTTCACTAAATTGTCTATCTTATCTTCATTCATATTGTCGATGTAATGTGCACGTCTTTCTTTTTCAAAAATAAATGGCGGAATGTCGTGCTGCAAACAGGAGAGAAGCATGAGCATTCGTCCGGTTCTTCCGTTTCCGTCAGAAAAAGGATGAATTTTTTCAAATTTTAGATGTTGCGTCACTATCGCTTCGATCTTGCTTTCGCTTGTTGAGACATTCGCCAACCGATAATTGGTATTATCGACCCATTGGGTCATTTCCACCAACACTTGTTCATAGGGAATAGGCTGAAAATTCGCACCTTTGATCAATACATCCCCTTTGCGGAAGGTTCCGGCATCTATATTGATATTGGAAGTTAAGTATCGATGGACATCTTTTACTATATCCAAGTCCATTTCTTTCTCTTTCATTTTACAAAAAAGATAGTCCATCGCTCGGATATGGTTGTCGACTTCATAAAACTCTCGCTTCGAAATATTAGCCGGAATTCGGCCGTCCAATAAAATGGTGTACGTTTGTCCGAATGTTAGGGAGTTGCCCTCGATGCCTGCATTATGATATGCCATTCGGATAAGCAAGTCTTCTTGATAATCCTGGGGCAAGTTTTCCACTCTATCACCTCAAAAAATCTTATCTCTGTATATTTCCGATATTCCAATTTCTTTCTTGCTGTAAAGGGATTTCTACCCAACCCTATCTATAGAATACTGTCTTGTATATACCTAGTCAAATTGGGAAGGGGGTTCTTCCCTTGAAAATAAAAAAGACGAAGTATGCACCTCGTCTTTTAGTCTGTGTACTCCTACGCACACAGAGGCTAACTGTCGCCTACGTCTGTCTGCCCGTAGTGGCGCACCACTAAGTAGTAAAACTATTAATGGTCGTTTCACCCCGAAGGATGATTTCCTCTGGTTTTAGATCGGAGGAACCACGATCAGTATAGTCATTATAGTGCATCCTCATTATAATGTCAAAAATTCCCGCTTTGAGTTTCCTTGCCGGACGAATTCTTCTTATAAAAGAAGGGGGTGCAGTTCAGGTAAGCCCCCTTTTGATACGATCTGTCTATTTCTTTCACGCCGACAGTAGCGAGTAGATGACGATCTGTCTATTTCTTCCACGCCGACAGTAGCGAGTAGATTCTATTAGTATTATAGATTAAATTTCTCTTTTTGTAAAACTTTCTTGTATCGCACTCGTCTTTCTTAACATCGTTCCTCCTTAAACTAAAAAAGACGAAGCATGCACCTCGTCTTTTGTCTGTGTACTCTCGCGCCCACAGTGGCCAGCTGATACATAATATGTACCAACCAATAGTCATTTCCACGTATTACGCATAATAGATA
>JAEZZT010000078.1 GCA_023418435.1 Bacillota bacterium
CTTTGTTGTATTGCGGTGCGGACCATCATGAAAAAAGCGGGGCTCAAAATGATGACCCGCAAAGAAGTCGAATTTATCTCTTTGCTCGGTTTGATTTATTCCGTGTATGCGATCTATGCCGCCGGAAAAGAACCGATTATCGGAGGTGCGATCGTCTTGGTGATCGGTTATACCATTTATCGCACGACGATTGCCAAGCACCCTGAAAAAGTAGATTACTCTCTTTATACGGAACAAGAAGCAGCATAAAAATAAACTCCGTCCGGAAGGCGGAGTTTTTTCTTGCTCATGGGCTGAAAAAATAAAAAAGAAAAATAAATAAATATTCGATTTTTATGGTAATCTGTAACAAAAGAGGGAAGTACATGAGAAAATCAGGGAAAATAGGAATTGCATTGGCTTGCAGTGCATGGCTGTGGACCGGTGCAGCTGCCACCGACGGATTTCAACTGAATGAAGTGGTGGTGACGGCGACACGCTCCGAAGAGCAGGCTTTCAAAGCCAATGCGAATGTCAGTGTCGTGAGCAAGGAAAAATTGGAAAAAACATCATTATACGAATTTGCAGGATGCATTGCGGGATGTGCCGGGAGTAACCATTGCGGGCTATGGCAACACGGGGGAAGTGTATAGTGCCAATAGTTTGATTTTGAACGGCAGTGACAAAGTGGTCGTTCTGATCGACGGTGTACGTGCCAATATCAACGGAAGTTCGAGCACTTACGGCAAGATGGCCACGGCCGAAATATCCAACCTCCACAATATCGAGAGGGTAGAAGTAGTAAAAAGCTCCGACTCCGCTTTGTGGGGTGCCGATGCAGCCGGTGGAATCATCAATATCATTACTCGCAAACCGGAAAATAATACTTCGTAGACGACCTTGCAGGCAATTCGGGGAAGCTTTGCCAAAGAGCAGTACTACTTGGGGCATAGCGGTTCGAAAGACGGTTGGTATTGGGATGTATCGTTGCAGAAAAAGATAGCCGGAGATTTTAAAGACGGTTGGGGCAGAAAAGTCCCCGAGCATTTGAACTCGGTCAACAATTCGCTCGTTTTCGGGAAAAACTGGGGCAGTGGAGACATCAGCATTCATTATCTTACGTATCGCTCCGCTTACTTGCGTCCCACCGGCGGCATGGACACGATCCCGAGTAATTATGCATTGCATCATTTCAACACCGGTAAAAAAGAAAACAGCCGGATGTACTTACTGTACCGCGATACTCTCGGACATGGCTGGAGTCATGTACTGAACATTTATCGCAATAAGCATCGGGCGAATGAAACTACTTGGGCAAAACCGGTGGATCCGAAATCTGCTCAGAAACCGTATATTTACCATTTCACGTCCGAAGGTTTCAGTGAACAATTGACGTGGACGGGAGAGCGACATGTAGTAGTCGGTGGCTTGGATTGGAGCAAAGACAAGGTGGATCACTACTACACGGGTCCCACTTCCGAGTTTGGCGGCAAGAAGACGGTGAACACTTCGTTATATGTGCATGATGAATGGCAGGCTGCCGAAGACTGGAAAATCGGCTACGGTCTGCGCTGGCACCATAACTCCAATTATGGAACGAAGTGGATTCCGTCGGTGGTAGTGGGCTACTCTCCGACAGAAGATGACAATTACTATGTCGGATACAAAAGATTTTTTGTTCCGCCGTATCCGTCGCAATTGTACGGCAAGTATGGAGTCGAAACGTTGAAGCCGGAAGAAGGCTATGCGATTGAAGGAGGATGGAATCATATTTGGAATAGGACGACCAATGGTTCTGTACATTTCTTCTATCGTGACATGAAAGACAGCATTGCATATAATAGCGGCATCCAGAAATATGAAAACACGGGTCGCGAAAAAGGTCATGGGGTGGAGTTCCGCGTTGCCAAACAATGGGGAGATAAATGGAGTGCCCAAGCGGCCTACACCTATATTCACCTCAAACCGAGCAGTGCCAAAGCCAATCCCAACTCGGATGGACGTATCCCGCGCAGCACGTGGAATATCGGAGTTCAATACGCACATGGCAAATGGCAGTCCGATCTCTCCGTAAGGGCAGCTATCGGCAAAGAAGGAGCCAAATCACAGGCTGTTAATCGCACGGCAGCGGCGGCCAATTACCACAGCTACTGGGTATTGGATTGGGGTTTGAACTATCAAGCCGATGAGCACACCTCGGTATTTGCCAAGGTCAGAAATATTCTGGATCGGTTGTATACGGAACAACGATATATTTTGGATCCGAATGCGGCTTGGTATTCGGCACCGGGAAGAAATTTTGAACTGGGAGTTGAATACAGATTCTGATATGCGTTTCAGCAAGGCGAAAATTTCGCCTTGCTTTTTTGATGAAGTTTTGACCTTCTCGAAAATATATGACAAATCCATTACCATGCACAATGTGGAGTGTTGACATCGGACTGGTATAGTGAAAGTAACCTATATTAAAGGAGGAACGAAGATGTCGAAATGGAAAACTTGGGTCGCAGTACTTGCGATCGGTGCTACTTTGCCGGTGATGGGATGGGCGAAAGACTATGGAACGGCCAAGAATATCATCATGATGATTCCGGATGGAATGAGCGTCGAAGCCTTGACCACGGCCCGCTGGATGAATGAAGGAAAATCATTCACGATGGATGAGATGGCAACCGGCTTGGTGCGCACGCACAATGCCAATACTCCGATTGCAGACTCGGCACCCGCAGCGACTGCCTATGCCACCGGGGTAAAGTCCGAGTCGCCCTACATCGCCACTTACCCCAGTGCGGCGGGGATGCCGGGTGCGGAGACTTGGGAAGCTCGTCGAGCCAAGATGCCATTGGCTACGATTCTCGAAGGCGCACAAACGTTGGGCAAGTCAACGGGATTGGTAGTAACGAGCAATATACAACATGCGACACCGGCGGCATTTTCCGCCCATTATCCGGATCGCAACAACTACGAAGTGTTGGCGGAACATCAAGTGTATCAGAATATGGACGTAGTCTTGGGCGCAGGAAGTCGCTACCTGCAAGCGGAAAAACGTGCCGATGGTGAAGACTTGGTGTCTGTCCTCAAAAACAAAGGATATGATTACCTCACCACGCGAACGGAATTATTACAATCGAATGCGCCGAAGATCTGGGGCATGTTCGCACCGAAGGCCATGTCGTACGACTTGGATCGCGATCAACAACAAGAACCGTCGCTAGCAGAAATGACGGAGAAAGCGCTGCAAATATTGGCGCAAAATCCGCAAGGATTCTTCCTGATGGTCGAAGGATCGCAAATCGATTGGGCGGCGCATGCCAACGAACCCGTGGCATTGGTTCATGATATTTGGGCCTTTGACCGGGCAGTAGCGGTAGCAAAAGAGTTTGCCGATCGTCATCCCGATACCGTAGTCATTGTGGTGGCAGATCATGGCACCGGTGGAGTGACCTTTGGACAAAAAGACATCAGCAAAGGATATGACAAAGCTCCGCTGACATCGTTTGCCCGAATTGTTCCACAAGCCCGCGTCACGGAAAAACGGGTGGCAGAAGAGCTCAACTCCGAACGGACGAATATTCAGACTTTGCTGTCGGACCATTTCGGTATTACGGACTTATCTCCGGCGGAAGTGGAAGAAATTCGCCAAGCCAAAGAGCCCTCTACGGCCATCGGGCATGCGATTTCCAAACGCTCTCATATCGGCTGGACCACATTGGGGCATGTCGGCGGTGATGTGGCGCTCTATTGCTACGCACCCTCGCCGAATGCGAAAATTCTGACCGGTACGGTTCAAAACCGGGATATAGGCGCGTACATGGCGGACCTGTTTGATTTGGACTTGCGAGCATTGACGGATCGCTACTTCATTCCGGCACGACCGGCACTGGAAGCCAAAGGTGCCAAAGTGGAATTTGAACGTGTCAATGAAGGCGAAGTTCGCTTGCATATTACCAAGGGTGATCAACATATCGTGGTGCCGATGGACAAAAATATTGCCATCGTCAATGGCAAGACAATCGAATTGGAGGCCGTGACGGTCTACAATGGAGAAACTTGCTATGTATCGCAATCCCTTCTGGACTTGGTCAAATAATAGTCACAGCGATTCGAAGCAGCCGGCAACGGCTGCTTTTTATTGTGCAAAGATCACCATGCTATAATAGGGATGTAAGTGAAATCCTCGTTTGCAGAAAGTGGCAAAGAAATATAAACGTAAATAGAGTGCAAAGGAGACCTTATGTCGAGACTTTGGCGGATATTATTTTGGCCGATACTGATTATCATCGTATTGATAGGCGTATATCGCATTTTGCCGGCGCCCATCACAAATAGCGGCGAGAGAACCATGGTGGACGCGCGTGGAGATACGGTGCATTTGCCCCAATACCCGCAACGGATCATGGCGATTTCCTCCGCACTGGACTTGGTGCTGCTGGATTTTTTGCCGAAAGAAAAAATTCTCGCGGTCGTAAAAGATAGCCAATCGCCTTTTTCTTCTTTGCGTTGGCAAGAAGCGAGAGAAATCAAAAAGAACTATGGTCGCACTCCGGGGGCTGAAGAAATTATTGCGCTACAACCGGACCTCGTTTTCATGCCGGATTATACTTCCGATGATGTGGTGTCTGCCGTGCGAGCCATCGGTATTCCGGTGGTCGTCGTCAAAACGCCTGAAAAAGTAAATGAAGTCCATACGATGGTCCGTCAGGTAGGTGAAGCTTTGGGCGAGCCTCAGACGGCGGAACGCATCCTGAAGAAGTTTGACGATGAGATAGAATTGAGCCTGGCCAGAACGAATACCATCCCGCCGGAACAAAGGCGCAAGGTAATATTCATTTCCTCCATGGTGGGATATGGCGGCACCGGATCATTATTTGCAGATGCCAATCGCTATTCCGGACTGATCAATGCAGCCGCCGCAGCCGGTATTCCGGCTCATACGGCCTTTACCGAAGAAAGATTGGTCGATATGGATCCGGACGTTATTTTCATTCCTACCTACTCCAATGGTCCTTCGAAACTGGTACAGCATTTTTATACAGATAAGGCGTATGCATCCCTGAGTGCGGTTAGAAATCGACGAGTGCTACCCTTGAGACCGGCCTACCTGTACAACTCCTCCATTACCTTGCCGGAAGGAATTGCCGCGGTGCAATGTGTCGGCTACAAAGAACGATTTCCGGAATTGGCGGAAAAATACATGCAGCCGGTACCGACATCTCCGTCAATAATTGGTCGGTGATCACAAGATATCCATGGTCTTCTTCAGAAAATTGCTATATTGGTAATATAAATATAGAGCAAAAAAGATGCAAAAAAACATCAAAAAACAGTTGACAGCTCCATGTGAGAGTGATAATATGTACAAGTCGCCACTTACAGGAACGACGGAATAGCACTTGACACTCGTATCGTAAGATGATATGATATGCAAAGTTGCGACACTGGAAAGTAAGTCAGCGACACGGTTCTTTGAAAACTGAACAATGCAAGAATTGAACGCCAATGTGCGGGTTCATCGGATGATGAACTCGAGTCAATTTTAAAGAGCGACCTCGGCAACGAGGAAGCGAAGAAGAAATGAGCAATCAAACTACAATGGAGAGTTTGATCCTGGCTCAGGACGAACGCTGGCGGCGTGCCTAACACATGCAAGTCGAACGGTCCAGTGTCTAACACCGAGTGTTTAAGGAGCAGATAAGTGGATGACAGCGAGAGCGCGAAG
>JAEZZT010000042.1 GCA_023418435.1 Bacillota bacterium
CTGCTGAATGGCTGCGTTCTCTGCCTGACGCAGCTGCACCAAGTCCGGCATTTCTTTGCCGGCCAAATCCTTTTGCAAGTTCTTTTGCAAAGCCAATTGCTGCTCGCGTTGCTTGGTAAATTCATCCACCTTTTTCTGCTCTTCACGCCAATTCCCGGCTTGCTGCAAATGCGTTAAGAAATCTTGCCAAGTCGCTACATTCATCGCTTGGAATCTTTTTTTCAAATCTTGTTTTTTGGCAATGTATTGTCCGCGTAACTCTGCAATTCTCGTCTGTGCCGACTCGATTTGATGTTGCAAATTTCGCCAATCTTCACGTACCTTTTCGGCCTTCTGCAAGAACGCCTCCTCGCGAGTGCGGTATTCCGTTTCCGCCTCGGCAAGCGACTTTTCAGTGGCAAGTACATCTTCCCATTGCCGGAGTTCCGCCGGAATTTTCGCCCATTCTTCTTTCATCCGCACTTGAGCACTGCGAAGATTCTCTTCGCTCCGGACCTGTTCGGCCTGCAATTTTTCCTTCTCTCGACTCGCATCGTTCGCCTCTTGCAAGGCTTCTTTTTCTCTCTGCTCGCATTGCTTCAGTTCATTTTGAGCCTGTTGTGCTTTTTGCAGTCCTGCTGCAGCGGTCGCAATCTCTTGCTGAATATCGGCTTCCGTACAATCCGCAAACTCGCGTCCCAATTCCTCTACTTTTTTCTGCAATTCAGCAACCCTTGCCTTGGCGTCCTGCTCTGCCAACTCACATTCACGCAGTGTTTTCTCCGCTCTTTCTTCCCGGAGTTGGCTGTTTTCCCACTCTTCTTCCGTAGGAATGATCTCCGGCAAGCAAGCCGGCTGCGGGTGTTCCGTCGCGCCGCAGACCGGGCAGGGCTTACCATCCTCCAGTTGATTGGCGAGTACGCCGGCGCTGTATTGTTCACGCAGGCAGGCCAATCTTTTTCTTTCTACCGACGCTTTTTGCGCGAGTTCCTTGGCCGCGATCACTTCCTTTTCTGCCTGCTCCCAAGTCGTCTGCAATGTATTCAAGCGTTGCACTTCATTTTGCCAAGTACTATGTTTGGCCAACTTTTCCCGCTGTCCGGCAAGTTGCTTGGCTAACAAATCCAATCCGCTCGTTTGTTGCAACAACTCTTCTTTCTTCCGCACGCATGCGTCCCGAATACTTTGCTTTTCCGCCACGATCGTTTCGGCTTTGGCCAACGCTTCGGCCAAAGTCGTCAATTTGGTTTGCCATTCGCCTGCCGATTTCTCCTGGTCACGATACGCCGTATGCGCATTCTTGCATTGCTGCAACTGTTCCAATTGCTGAATGCGTTTTTCATGATGCGGTTTTTCTTCCTGCAAGTATTTTTCTTCCGCATCCCACTTCTTCACTTCGTCCCCTAATTGTTTTTCTTTTGCGGTGGCCGCATCCAACATTTCTTTCTTTTGCTTGCCTTCCGTTTCCAATTCCAGCAAACCGGTATAGCTGTCCTGCAGTGTTTCCACCTGCTGCCAAATTTGTATCTGCAGGCGCAACCGTTCCATCTCCGGCGCCTGTTGTGCCAATCCCTGCAAAGCTGTTTCCACCGCGGCCGCCTTCTTTTGCAAGTCCACGACTGCCTCACCTTGGCTAACCGCCGCCGTTGCCTGCGCACGATATTCAGCGGCCTTGGCTTTGGCCGTCGACACTTCCTGCTCTTGTTTTGCCAATTGGGTCGCCAATTCCTCCAATTGCGCAAAGCTTTCTACCTGAGCATTTTGTAAAATTGCCGTGATGCCGCTCGTTGCCTCCTGGTATCGCTCCCGAATATTGCGAGCTTTTTCTTTGAGAATCTCCGCCACTTTTGCATAGATATCGGTCGCAAATAGCTTTGCCAAAATTTGTTCTCTTTCCTCGGAAGTCGCCAACAACAATTGACGGAACTCTCCCTGGGGCAACAAAATGACCTGGCGAAATTGCTCGGCATTCAACCCGATGACTTTTTCAATCTCCTGATTGGCGTGCGTGGTCGCAATGGATTGCTGCTCGTCGCCCTCCGCCGTGATTTCCCAGAATCGTACCTCTGCAGGAAATTCACGAGTCCCTTCGCCACGACGCCGGAGCAATGTCTGCTTCGGTTTTCGTTCTACGCGATAATATTTATCTCCCAACCGAAAATCCAGGACGACCTTCGTCTCCACATCCAAATCCGCATAATCGCTGCGCACGTGGAGAATCTTTCTACCGCCGCTCGTCTGTCCGTAAAGCGCATAAAAAATCCCGTCAAAGATCGTGGTCTTGCCCGCCCCGGTCACACCGTGAATCAAGAAGAAGGATCGCTCGCCGAGCAAAGTAAAATCGATACATTCTTTGTCCGCATAGGGACCGAAAGCTTGCATCGTCAGCCGTATCGGTTTCATACTTCTTCCTCCTTCAATGCTTCATTCCAGACATGCTGCATCAATGTTTCCTCTTCGTCGGTCAGGGCTTCTCCCCGCATGTACTTAATAAATTCCGCAAACAAATCCTCTTTGGATATCTTGCGCAGATCCGCAATTTGGCGATCTTCCTCCACCCATTGCATGGCCGGATATTCCAGCGCCAGGATGTGCGGATACTTGCTGCGCAAACGCCCCATGGCATCGACTTGCGGCCGGGTATCTGTCAGCTTGACCAAGAGATAGTCCTCCGTGACTGCGGGTTCTTCCAGGAGTTCTGCCAAGGTTCCTTCCACGATTCGCATTTCCCGCAACGGCTGCAAGTGAACGGAACGACAGGTCGACGTACCGTCCTGCGCGATGGTGACGATATCGATCCCCTTGTGATGGGCGCATTCATCAAATGAATATTTCAATAACGAACCGCTATAGCGAATATCCGGGCGCCCGACGGACTGCGGCCGATGCAAATGTCCCAACATCGTGTACTGAAAATCGGCAAACACTTGCCAGTCCACTTGCGTAGAACCGCCGACACTCAAAGGACGCTCCGACTCCGACTCAATCCCTCCGGCCACAAAAGCATGGGCGATCGCCACGGCTCTGCTTCCCGCCGGAATTTTCTCACGGAACATCTTCGCCTGTGCGCGAAAGACATCTTCATACGAGCGGATTTCTTCATCTCCGAAAATCAATCTGGCACTTTCCGGCGTGGCAAAAGCAAAGGGACAAAGATAGACTTCTCCCCATTCATCCTTTAAGACGATCGGTGCTTGATCGACTTGGGCCTCACCGCAAATAAAGATGCCGGCTTTGGCCATCATGCGACTGCCGAAATCCACCCGCTGAGTGCTGTCATGGTTGCCGCTGATGGCGATGACGGGAATCTCCATCTCCATCAACGACTGCAATGTCCGATCCAAAAGCCGTACCGCTTCCGCCGGCGGGACCGCTCGATCGTACAAATCGCCCGCAATGACGACTGCGTCCGGTTGCTCCTCCGCCACCAAGGAGAGAAATTGTTGCAATATATAGGACTGATCATCGGTCAGATGTTGTTCGTAAAAAATCCGTCCCAGATGCCAATCTGCTGTATGAATAATTTTCATGTCCGAGCTCCATTTCTCAGTTTTCTTTTATTATATCATTCCGTACACATAAAGTTTTCGTTTCCCTTCGCCACGTACTTTTATGGTCACAATAAAAACCGGAGAAATTCAAGCGGATATTTCTTTTTAGACAATTTGCTATGTTATAATAAAATGATATGAAAGGAGAATATTCATTGAAACAATTAGAAGCTTTTGCATCATTACAAATTTCTCAGCCTATTCTTCAGGCTTTACAGGATATGGGGTTTGAAGAACCCACTCCGATCCAACGCGAGTCCATTCCGGTCGCCCTGGCTGGCGGCGACCTCATCGGTCAAGCCCAGACGGGTACCGGCAAGACTGCCGCTTTCGGGATTCCCATCCTGGAGCGTATTCAAGCGAAAGGCCCGGGCCCCTTTGCGTTGATCCTTGCTCCTACGCGGGAATTGGCCATCCAATCCGCGGAAGAAATCAATCGCCTTGCGCAACATACGAAACTCTGGGCGCTTCCGATTTACGGCGGCCAGGACATGGGCCGGCAATTGCGCAGTTTGCGCAAGCAGCCCCCCATCATCGTGGCGACGCCGGGACGACTGATGGATCATATGGAACGGGAGACCGTCCAACTCGACAACGTGCAAATCGTCGTCCTCGACGAGGCGGATGAAATGCTCAACATGGGGTTCATCGATGATATTCACAAAATCGTCGGTGCTACACCGCAAGAACGTCAAACGTTGCTCTTTTCCGCGACCATGCCGGCACCGATCCGCGAACTGGCGGACAAATTTCTCCACGAGCCCACTCATGTCACCATGAAGATGAAAGAGGTCACCATCGATCTCATCGACCAGGAATATATCGAAATTCCGGAACGCAAGAAATTCGACATTCTCTGTCTGCTCTTGGATATGCAGGATCCCGATCTGGCCATTATCTTCGGACGCACGAAACGGCGCGTGGACGAAGTCACCGAAGCCCTTAAAAAGCGCGGCTACAGTGCCGAAGGCCTGCACGGCGATCTGTCGCAGGCCAAGCGGGATACCGTCATGCGTCAATTCAGAGAAAATACGATCGATCTCCTGGTAGCTACGGATGTCGCCGCTCGCGGCTTGGATATCAGCGGTGTTACTCATGTCTACAACTATGATATGCCGCAAGATCCGGAAAGCTATGTTCACCGCGTCGGTAGAACCGGCCGTGCCGGACAGACGGGGATCGCCACTACATTCGTAGTACCGCGTGAAATGGAACATTTGCGCGCCATCGAACACTTGATTCGCCGGCGTATCACTCGCCGTCCGGTTCCCAGCCTCAGTGAAGTACTCGAAGGCAATCGTCGCAATGCGCTGACCAGTTTGGTTCAAAGTGCGGAAAACGACAATTTGGAAGGCTACCTTGCCTCCGCCGAAGAATTGTTGAGCTCTTTGGATTCGGTACACTTGGTGGCAGCCGCCATCAAATTGCTGACCAAGACACCGGACACGACCCCGGTTTCCATTACGGCAGAACGTCCGTTGGCTCGCAAAAAGGGGAACTTCGTTCCCCGTCGTGGCGGACGTCGCGTAGAAAAACGTGAAGGCGGTGAACCTTCGC
This sequence comes from Bacillota bacterium, assembly GCA_023418435.1. Taxonomy (GTDB): domain Bacteria; phylum Bacillota; class Negativicutes; order Veillonellales; family Negativicoccaceae; genus JAEZZT01. The sequence goes on from JAEZZT010000042.1 coordinate 5,088, forward strand.
GCCGCAAATTCCGTCCGCGTGGCAAACATAAACCGGAAGACTCCGGCAAAAGCCAAAAACCTAAAAAGAAAAAATTCAGCTCACGTTTTGAGCCGTACTTCAAAGACTAAAGAAAAACCGATGATCTATTGATCATCGGTTTCTTTTTTCACTCTCGCATGTGTGGGATGCGTACCGCGCACGATTTCAATCCCTGCGGCGGCCAAATCATCCGCCATCTCCGTAATCAAAGGACACTCCTCTCCCTTGATTTTGGTACACACGCCCAAATGAATGGTGTCCACGCCCATACTTTTGATTCGTTCCATCTTTTCCTGAAGACCGGCATCGGACAAAGGCACTCCGCAACCATTGCAGTACCAAAATGCCGCCAATTCCACATCTTCACCCAAGTAACGTTGGAATGCTCCCGTTTTTTGATGCCAGGCATGAAAGCAGGATGCACCCGTGCACACGGACAACGCACGCTGGCAATTCAGGATCGCCACTTTCTTCATATTTCCCTACCCTTTTCTCCTCAAATTACTATTATTCCTCTACGGATAACTCCGGTACTTCCAGATTCTCGGTCAGCTCTTCCCAACGAGCCGCCAAAAGTTGCGCATATAATTTCGGCTCCAGACCATAGTTCCCTAAACCGAAACCGTCATTGACCTCCACCAGGAGCGTCTTGCCTTCCGGTGTAATCCCGAAATCGATCGCATAGCCGCGCGGAGCTTGACGATATTGTTCCACGGCTTGCGCCACTACCTCCGGATCCGGATAAAGCCGCCAATCACCGTCATAGCGGTACAGGCCCAGAATCTTACCTTCCAGAACATACGCCCGCCATTCGGACCGGAACTCTACCTTTTCACTGCACCAGACCTCGATATCGTCAATCAAACCGCCCAAACGCACCAAGTCCTTTGTTTCATCGAGAACCGTCCCTTTAAATCGTTTCACATCATGCACCGGCTTGACAAATACATGCCATTGTTCCGGATGATTGGTAATCGTAAACAGCGTCGACTTCCATAGTTTTCGCCCCAAAAAAGCCTGCAGTTCTTCCGGATAGCTCTGTTCCGGCAAATCGATCCCCCAAGAGTTCAAAAGCCAATGTAAATCCGTGTACAGACCTACCACAATATCCTTGGTCGGAGTATCCGTCAGGCTATGAATCGTCGTATAATAATGTATTTCCGCCTCTTTTTCCAGAAAACCCGCATAGGCCGTATACATATTGGCGTTATAAATACGTCCTGCCGCATTCTTGCGTATATAGACTTTCATAATCCTCCTCTCCCTATACGGAAAGCCATTTGGCCGTATAAATCGCCAATAGGCATCCACATAGTGAGCTCATGATATATAAAGTAGCCACACCATAAGCACCATTTTCCAATAAGCGCATCGTTTCCAGAGTGAACGATGAAAATGTGGTAAAGCCGCCACATATGCCAACTCGCAAAAACAAATCCGTAGACGCACCATGGTAGCGACGTTCCCAGAAAAATACCACCCATCCGATCAAAAACGCTCCCAGAACATTCACTGCCAATGTTCCCCAGGGAAAGCTCTGATAGGGAAGCAGATCCGTCATCCATTTTCTCAGGCAGGCCCCCAAAGCTCCGCCCAAGGCAATGTACAACCATTCCATTATATTCACTTCTTTCTTTTTACTTACTTCTTTATTATACTACAGCTTAATCATTCATAATAGGCAAAAATTATATACAACTTGGAATCACCTACTTGACAAATAAAATCTCGATTGCGTATAATAAAGAACGTTACGGGGGTATAGCTCAGCTGGGAGAGCGCTTGAATGGCATTCAAGAGGTCAGCGGTTCGATCCCGCTTATCTCCACCAAAGTATTTTGTGAGACCGTTGATTCTATTGTGAATCAACGGTTTTTCAATGCTTTCAACGCTTTAATGGGTGTACATAGT
>JAEZZT010000043.1 GCA_023418435.1 Bacillota bacterium
CATCTATAGCTCCGACGTTTTATGTTCCCCCGGTCTCCCGGGGAATAAAATCCTTTTGCGGTGCCAGCCATTGCGAATAAGCACGAAAATCTTATCACTGCAACGCCGACATCGTAAATTTTTACTGTTATTGTACTTCTCTCAACGAAATTCTTGAATGAACTTTTCAAACAGCTCGGACGACGGTCGTTCCACACGTTTGACCAAAGCTTCGCTCGGCAAGCCGGCCGCTTCTTCATATGGTGCAGAGTCTTTATCCTGATAGATCACCCCGGTAATCAAGCCTTGTGTTTCCATCAGCTTGGCCATGGCGGCCGCTTTATTGCCTGTATCATAGCTGCCGTCATCGGGCAATGCTTGCAGATTTTCCTTGAACCATTCATAGGTATTGTACTTATTGTACGTTACGCAAGGCGTAAATACATTGATGAAAGAGAATCCCGGATGTTCCATGCCTTTCATGATTACATCCACCAATTCTTTGCGGTTCAACGAGTATCCTTGAGCTACAAAAGTAGCTCCTGCCGCAATGGCCATCGACGAGACCGCCAACGGTGTTTCAATATTGCCGTGCGGAGTGGTCTTCGTCACGAATCCCTGACTACTGCGCGGACTGGTTTGCCCTTTGGTCAAGCCATAGACATGGTTATCGAATACCACATAGGTAATATTGATGTTTCTTTTGATCGCATGAATCGTATGACCCATACCGATTGCATACGCATCGCCGTCACCGGAGCAAACTACTACTTCCAAGTCGCGATTGGCCAATTTCACCCCTTGGGCAAACGGTAACGCACGACCATGTGTTGTATGCGCTCCATAGCAATACAGGTATCCTCCGATACGGCTGGAGCAACCGATCCCCGAGATCAGGGCCAACTTTTCAAAGGGAATCTCTCTCTTGCTGGCGGCTTCTTGGATCGCCATCTGAATGCCGAAATCGCCACAGCCGGGACACCAGTTTGGCTGTATGGCATTCTTATATTCCATTGTCTTAGCCATTACAGCACCTCCTTCACACGGGCCACCACTGCCGAGGCCGCCATTGTCAAACCGTCATAGCGCAACATGGATTCATAGGGCGCAAATTCCGGCAAATTCATTGCAAAAAGACTGGCTAATTGAGCCGTTGCATTGTGTTCCAAAATCAATACTTTTTTGGCTTTCTTCACTTCCCGGCGAAGTTGTTCGGTCGGGAACGGTTCCAAAAGACGCAAGTGCAAGTGGTTCGCACGAATGCCTTCTTCGCGCAACGGCACCAATGCTTCTTCGATCGCGCCACGAGTGGAGTTAATACCGATGAGCAGAATATCCGCTTCGTCGTACGGCGCGTCCAGGTAGAACGGCTCGAAGTCGTCCGCCACGGTCTGCATCTTGCGCAACCGCTTGTCCATTTGATCCAGACGCATGTAGGCAGCTTCTGCCGGTTTCCCGATCAAATCATGTTCCAAACCGGTCGAGAGGAACATGCCGTTGGGTACGCCCGGGATAGTACGCGGCGAGATGCCGGATTCCGTTACGGCAAAGCGCTCGAAGAATTCCGGCCGTTGCAATTCCGGCAGGCCTTCCGTCAGCAGTTCTCCGCGATCGACCTGCACGCGATTGATGTCCAACACCGGGATACTTTGCTTATTCAAGCCCTGTTGCAATTCCGCCAAAAGAATGACCGGACATTGGTATTTTTCCGCCAAATTGAAGGCTTGTGCAGTAACATAGAAACATTCTTCAATCGATGTCGGTGCCACGACGATTTTGCATTTGTCACCATGTGCACTGTAAATCGCCGCCATCAGGTCGCTTTGTTCAATTTTTGTCGGCATTCCCGTCGACGGGCCGGCTCGCATGACGTCAATGATGACCATCGGAATTTCCGCTATCGAGGCGAGTGAAATGGACTCCGCCATCAAGGACAAACCGGGGCCGGATGTCGCCGTAAAGGAGCGTACCCCTGCATAGTTGGCGCCCATCGCCATCATGCACGCGGACAGTTCATCCTCGGTTTGTACAACATTGCCTTCCAGACGATCCATGGCGGCGATCATGTACTCCATGACTTCGGACGCCGGCGTAATCGGATAGCTGGCCATAAAGCGGGATCCTGCTGCAATCCCTCCCAAAGCAATTGCTTCGTTGCCCATCATGAACAATAAATCCACTTTCGGCGGCTCGGGCAATTGGCCCGGATCACCGAAGAGACTCTTTTGTTCATCCACCAAACGAGCCCCTTCATTAAAGGCACGAATATTGGCTTCGATGACTTCCTGTGTCTTTTTCGCAAAACGCTCCTGAATCGCATCGGTAAAATGCGTTCTCGGGAATCCCAAGAATGCGACCGACATGCCCAAGGCTACGATATTCTTCATCTGCAAAGATCCGCATTCCTTGGCAGTATCCGTGATCGGCAATGCCAATAAAGTGACTCCTTCAGGCAGTATGTCTCCTTTAGGCTTGAATTTGGCATCCGCAATGATCACCCCACCGGCACGCATTTCATGCGCATGCAGATCAATCGTTTCCTGATCGAGTGCAATCAAATTATCTACCGCTTCGCCAATCGTGCCGATTTTGTTCGACGAAATTCGCAAAGCGAAAGTAGTATGCCCCCCTTTGATACGGGATGCAAATAAACGTTGGCTAAAGAGCGAGTAGCCGAGAGAAGCAAGCACGCGCGCTAAAATTTCGCCGCCGGACTCAATGCCTTCCCCTTGCTGGCCGCCCATTTTCCAAATAAAATCCTGTCTGGTTTGCAATCTAAACCCTCCTCACCCTTTTATGGTGCCTTTCTTCCCTTTATTATAGACTTTGTCAATATTCTTTTGCAAATCAGAATGCTACGAAGTATGCATATTATCATTGCATTCCGGACATGAATACACCCTCCCTACGAACGTTCCGTAAGGAGGGTGCACTTCCATTTCGTCATGTTAATTTTATCATTTTTGCAGAGCGGTCATCTTTCATTCTTGTCCTGCAAAGGCACTCGAATAAATCCGGCCGCTCCCGGTGCCAACTCGTACTTGCCGAAAATAATTATCGGTCCTTTGTCGCGATCCAAGGCGAATTGCCAATCATTTTTCTCGAAAATAACCTTGCGAATCTCTTCCACCGTCCAGCGGAAATTCGGATCCGTGTGTTCCAAGGCCTTGCGGAAAACAAGCTGGCGAAATGCTTGATCCGAGATTCCCAAGTATTCGGTGGCGGTCATTATTTTGCCGTCGGCTAAACGAAATACCACAGACTCTCGTTTGCGAATACCGTGTGCACCACCGGTATACGTATCTTCCTCCATCACCACGGAGACATATTCTCCTTCAATAAAAACATCTACCGGTGCATAATTATAGTAATAATCTTGATAATGCGGCGGCTTTTGCGCCCTTAGTTTTTCCAACTCTACTACATGAGCCAAGGCGTTCGCATGCATCTGTTCGATTTTTGCCTGGATGGCAGAATTAGCCGCCTCACTACTGTTCAGGGAGCTGATCACCGGCATGACCACCACACTTTCCCCCGAATGATACGCCAATCCGCTGAGCGGCCAAGCCCCAAGAGCCAACAAACATGCTGCCAATACGAGTTTTTTCATTTTAACGCTCCTCTCTTGTTAAACTTATTTACATTATATCAAATTTCAACTTATCTAACCATGTTATAATGTGACAAAGGAGAAATCTATGACGCGTCTTTCCGAATTACGACAAGAGGTTCGCAACCTCATTGAACAATATCCCGACGAGCGCATTGTCCGCTTTGAGTTCGATCAAAAAGTCTATTGGCTGAAAAACTTTGCCATCCATGAGCGCAAAGACTTTCTCAAAGCCGGCACTCGCCGAGCCATGTTGAGAGAAATCCGCATGCTGAGAAAATTCAATTCGCTCGGTGTACCCGTCCCGCCCATCATCTTGGCCAGCGGCCATCATCTCGTCCTCGGTGATATCGGTACTACATTGAATCGCATCCTTCCGGAGTCATCCGGCGAAGAAAGAACTGCCCTCCTGAAGCTGGCTGCACAAGCTTTAGCTACACTGCATCAGCAGGATCTGGTACATGGTCGTCCGGCTCTCCGCGACCTTGCTTATGACGGTGAGAATATTTATTTCCTCGATTTTGAAAGTGCATCTTTCGGCCGCAACTTGGCGACCGCCAAAGCTTGGGATCTCTTTGCTTTCATCAACAGCATTTTTCGTGAGCGTTACTTGGGAATGAAAGAAGCTCGCCGGGCACTTCTGGACTACATGGCGACCAACGCCAACGCATCCGCCACGGCCCGGTATTGGCGAAAGACTTTCAACAAGTATCGCCTGCTGCGTCCCATCATTCGTTACGGCCCCTTCAAAGGCAAGGACATCACTGCCATTCTCGGGGTATTTCACCTGCTCTATGATGAAAAAAATATCTGGCCAAAAAAATAACGCCTCCATGGCGTTATTTTTCATTCCAAATGGCGACTCTCCGCGCCAATACTTGCTGAATCGAGCTCTCCATAATCGGCTCGAAATACACATGCAATAAACATAATCCGGGCGCAGGAGCCGTCATTCCCAAACGGCAGCGATCTTTGCCGAGCAGAATTTCCTGCAGTTCGGCAGTCGTCTTGCGTCCCCTGCCGACATCTACGAGAGCACCGGCTATATTGCGTACCATGTGGTAAAGAAAACCGTCTCCGGTCACTGCCACGCGAATGATATCCTCCCGCTCCCAAATGTGAATATTATAAATAGTGCGAACAGGATCGGCGGGAACCGAGTTATTTCCTCGGAAAGCAGTAAAATCATGAGTTCCCACCAACACATCGGCTGCTTCGATCATCTTTTCCAAATCCAACGCATACCCCGGTCGCCATACATAGCGATATAAAAAAGGATGATCTTCTTTGCCGCGCTGGATTTGATAGATATAGGTCTTGCCGGTATTGGCGCGGCGCACACTGTAGTCCATCGGCACTTCACGAGATGCACGTACCCGAATGGACGGCGGCAAGAGGGCATTCAACGCATTTCGGAAACGCTCGCCGGGTATGTCTTTTGCCGAGAAAAAAGTGCATTCCTGCGCCCAGGCATGCACCCCGGAGTCCGTCCGTGCAACGAAGTACAACGTCGTCGGCGTCCCCAAAATCCTCGCCAAGGCATTTTCAATAACTTCCTGCACCGCCAAACCATTGGCTTGTCGTTGAAATCCGACAAATGCCGAGCCGTCATAAGCAATGGTTATATGTATATTTTTCACCATAGCCACCGCAATGCGACCAGTACGGCCACAACGACTATCGTCACAACAATCGCCACGGCATCCCGCACTTGGTACACCAGTTCATGCATGCGGGTGCGTCCTTCGCCTCCACGATAGCAGCGAGCTTCCATCGCCACCGCCAATTCATCGGCTCGGCGAAAAGCACTCACGAACAGAGGCACCAGCAAAGGCACCATCGCTTTGGCCCGGCGCAATAGATTGCCCGTTTCAAAGTCCGCCCCCCGCGCTTTCTGTGCTTTCATAATCCGCTCCGTCTCCTGCAAAAGAGTCGGAATAAAACGCAACGCAATTGTCATCATCATGGCCAATTCATGTGCCGGTACACCGATCTTTTTGAAAGGATTCAGCAACTGTTCGATGCCGTCCGTCAAGACAATCGGACTCGTCGTATAGGTCAATAACGACGAGAAAACAATGAGGTATACCAGGCGTGCAGTCATCATGCCGCCTTGGCGCAGGCCTTCTTCCGTCATCTTCAGCCAGCCCCACTGCCAGACGACCGTCCCCGGCGTAGAAAAAACATGAATGGCCATCGTAAACACGATGATGATCCACAGCGGCTTGATCGAACGCCAAATCAAATGCAACGGCAATTTCGAAAGGGCAAATGACAGCACCACGAAAGCCGTCACCAATGCATAAGCTTCCCAAGTATCCGCAAAAAATATGCCGATGATAAAGATCATCGTACTGATGATCTTGGCCCGCGGATCCAAACGATGTACCCAAGAATCACTTGGGTAATATTGTCCCAAAGTAATATTACCCAGCATGATTTTTCTCCTTTAAACGCAACATAATATTGGCCACCGCTTCTTCCGGCTCAACGGCATGCTCGTCAATCGCCAAGCCCCGTTCATTCAACGCCGCCAACAGTCTCGAAACCGGTGGCGCTTCCACCCCGGCTTGTGCCAGCTTATCTCGCTGATGAATAAAGATTTCCAATGGATCTCCGTCCAGGAAAATCTCTCCCTTGTTCAAGACAATCACCCGCGACGCCAACCGCGAAATATCTTCCATATTATGAGACACCAAAATAACGGTAAACCGCCGTTGTGCGTGCCATTCCTGCACTTGACTGAAAATCTCCCGACGGCCGATCGGGTCCAATCCGGCCGACGGTTCATCCAATACCAGGTAACGAGGATGCATCGCTACCACGCCGGCAATCGCCACCCGTCGCATTTGTCCTCCGGACAAATGGAATGGCGAACGGTTGGCAAAACGCTCAAAAGGCAGGCCGACAAACTCCATCGCCTCTTTCACGCGCGTGGCGATCTCATCTTCCGCCAAGCCCATATTCGTCGGTCCGAAGGCAATATCCTTGGAAATCGTTTCTTCAAAAAGCTGGTGCTCCGGATATTGAAATACCATGCCCACTTGGTGGCGCGCCGCTTTCGCTGCCTCGTTTTTCGCTGCCAAATCAACGCCATCCACTGTCACGACACCGGACGTCGGATGCAGCAATCCGTTGAGATGCTGCACCAATGTCGATTTGCCGCTGCCGGTATGACCGATAATCCCGAGGAACTCGCCCTCACGAATATCCAGGTTGATATTGCGTATCGCTTGTTTCTCGTAAGGAGTTCCGGCTCCGTAGATATAATTCACATTTTCTAAACGTATTGACATAACACGTCTCCCAATTCTTCATTGGTAATGATGGTATCCGGCACTTCCACACCTTGTCGGCGCAATAACATGGCCGCTTCAGCGGCTACCGGTACATCCAAACCAATGTCCTTGAGCCTTTCCACCTGCGAAAAAATTTCTTGAGGACTGCCGTCCATCACCAAGCGGCTGTCCTTCATGACCAATAATCGGTCAGCCGTCACCGCCTCTTCCATAAAATGAGTGATATAGACGATCGTCATCCCGTATTGACGATGCAATTCATGAACCGTCCGCAGGACCTCCTCACGTCCACGCGGATCCAACATCGCGGTCGGCTCATCAAAAACGATACAATCCGGTCGCATCGCCAACACACCGGCAATGGCGACGCGTTGTTTCTGTCCGCCGGAGAGCATATGCGGTGCATGCTTGCGATAGTCTTCCATGCCGACCGCCTGCAAGGCTTCCTGCACCCGTTGCAGGAGTTCCGGGCGCGGTACGCCCAAATTCTCCGGACCGAAGGCAACATCCTCTTCCACTACGGCTGCAACAATCTGATTGTCCGGATTCTGAAACACCATGCCCACTCGACTGCGAATCTCCCACAACAACTCCTCGTCGGCAGTATTCATGCCGTCCACCAGGACCTCTCCCGAAGTCGGCAAGAGCAAGACATTCAGATGCTTGGCCAAGGTCGATTTTCCGCTGCCATTGGTGCCGATAACGGCTACCATTTCGCCCCGTGGAATCTGCACACTGACCTCCGAGAGTGCGGCTCGCTCCTGGCCTTCCTCATCCACATAGGAGTGAGACAGGTTGCGTATATCAAACATCATTGAATTCATTTTCCATCCTTTCAATGACCTCATGCTAATTTTCCCTTATTGTACCATATTCCGAGAAATGTCGACACTCCAAGAGTCTCAAAATTAACAAAGGAAAGGAACTGAAATCAGTCCCTTTCCTAACTTTTCTCCAAGAGCGGAAAATACAGCGTAAATTGAGTTCCTACACCAACCTCCGAACTCACTTCCACTTCCGCATGATGCAACTCGATAATATCCTTGGCTATAGCCAATCCCAAGCCGGTTCCTCCCGTACCTCTCGTACGCGAGGAATCCACGCGATAAAACCGAGTGAATATATTCGGAATATCCTTGGCTGCAATGCCGATCCCTTCATCTGCAATGATAATTTGCAAACGTTCACCGACCACTCGCGAACTCAGCGTAATTTTCTTGCCTTCCGGAGTATACTTCTGCGCATTTTCCAAAAAGATACGCAAGAGTTGCTTGAACATGGCTTCGTCCGCCAAAATAATCGACGGATCATTCGCCGCCAGCACCAATTGATGATTGTGCCGGTTGGCTACCGTCATGCCTCGCCAAATCGAGTCGACCAATTCCGATGTCTCGGCCGGCCGCAAGTCGATCTTCAGCTCCCCGGCAGAAGCGCGCGCAATGAACAGCAAGTGCTCAATCAGTTGCCGCATGTACTCCGTCTCCGCTTGAATCGCCTGCAAGCTTTCCTGCAAGGTCGTTTCATCCGATGAGCCCCAACGAATCAGCAAATCCGTGTAGCCATGGATGACCGTGATCGGGGTTCTCAGCTCATGCGATGCGTCACTGACGAATTGCTTCTGCTGCGCAATCCCCTGCTCGATGCGATCCAAGGTGCGGTTGATCGTGTCCGCCAATTCATATTGCTCATCTCGCGTCTTCGGCAAGTCGATGCGACGTCCCATCTCATTGACTTCGATCCGCTTCAATGTTTGTTTCATTTCGGTCAGCGGCGACAACACGCGATTGGTAAACCACAGACCGATCAAGATGGAAAGCACGGTTCCCGCAATGATCATGACCACGATCTGGCTGATCAACAGTCCCAAGAAATACCCTTCTCGCGAAGAATCTCTCGTGAATTGCAAGTAATATACTTCCCCTTGCGGAGAAATCCAACGATCGTAGTAGCGATATGAAGTTCCCCTTTTGGTTTCTTCCGATTCCACACTGACCGTCAGACGCGAATCCCCCGACCAACGAGCCATGATCTCCGCCGATAGATTCGGCACCGGCTCATATTGAGGAATATTGTCCAGGATTGGCTTACCCAAACGATTGTAAACTACGACATGCACAAAGGGTAAAATATTCTGCCCATGGAAAATGCTGTCATCCATTTTTCCGGCATGTTCCAAGTAAAAAATCGTATTCTGCGCACTGGCACGGATATCCCATTGCACTTCGCGCATCAAAATGTAATAGGCACTGCCGAATGCCAATGTAGTGGTCGTCACCAAAACCGCCAACATGATCCCCGTGAATAGAAACGTGAGTTTGAATGTCAGCGATTGGGATTTTTGCTTCAGTTTTCGAAAATACGAACTAATCGCGTGCCACATAGCCGATGCCTCGGACCGTGTGGATATACTTCTTGCCGACTACTTCATCGACTTTACTGCGCAAGTAGCGAATGTACACATCAACGATATTGGTATCGCCTACATAATCATATCCCCAGACATCTTCGAGAATGCGATCGCGTCCCAACACGATATTCTTGTTTTGTGCCAAGTAAGTCAACAATTCAAATTCTTTCTTCGTCAAATTAATAATGGTAGTGCCTACTTGCACTTCATGACGTTCCGGGAAGATGTACAAGTCTTTGATATGGTACGAAGATTCATTTAACTTATCTCCGCCGACTTTTTTACGCAACAACGCGCGGATTCTCGCAAACAATTCCTTGCTCGAGAAAGGTTTGGTCAGATAATCATCTGCACCCAAATCCAAGCCTTTGACCTTGGAGTCCACATCATCTTTGGCGGACAATACCAAGATAGGAATATTGCTCATTTCACGAACGCGCTTACAAATGCTGAATCCGTCTTCTTCCGGCAACATAATGTCCAAAAGAATCAAATCAAAATGTCCCTGGCCGATATGGTCAATTACCGATCCGCCGGTAAAGTCGATAATACATTCATAACCTTCATGTTCCAATTCCAATTGCAAAAATCGAGCGATTTTTTTCTCGTCTTCTACAATTAATATTCTGCCTTTCATAAATATCCCTCCAATTCTTTACTTCATTCTCAAGGATTGTATACTCTTACTATACCGAAAAAATGACATGCTTTCAACTCTTTTTCGAGGTCTACGTTTGTTTATTAGAAAATTTCACACTCATTCTATATTTTGTCCTCTACGCACCCAAACTCATCCTCACAACTCCCCATTTTATAAAAGCTTGCAGCACAAGGGAAAAAGAGTCTTCATTTCTCATAAAAGACTTTTGATGGGATTTTTTTGTTCATGAAAATAATTCTATTTTTTCATTTTCGACAATAAGTATATTTTGCTTGTTTCTTCTTTTGCAAGTGTTGCGTAACTTTCCAATCTTTCTCTATCCCTCTATATCGAGCATCTCCGCTTCGCATAAGATGATCCGGTTCTTTCTGTAAATTCTCCAAATGCGAAGATAAATTTTTCGGCGGTGTAAAATTCTCCCCGATATATTTATGTATATAATAATATTATGATTACATGAATATATTTGCATTTTCAAAACAGCTATGCTACAATACTTGTGGGTAGAAGGTAAGTGGAGAAAAAAGAGCATCGCGATGCTCTTTTTTCATTTGTTCAATATTATTCATCGTCTCGTTTTCCTTACTTTACAACGCCCTTACCAATCGGTGGGTGGATTTTTTTACCGACTTTCCGCTTTCGAGATTGCACCTTTTTCTCTATCATTTCTCTACTTTCCGCGACAAATCTTCGTTACCGTTGCAAGTCATTCTCTTGCCCATTCGTGGTATAATGAGGAAAAAAGTAAGGAGCCGAAAATGAGTTCTGCAGATAAACAATACTTGGATATTATCGAAAAAATCCTCACGGCCGGTACCCATGGCAACAATCGTACCGGTATGCCGGCACGCAAATTGCCGCATCAGATGATGCAATTTGATTTGAGCAAAGAGTTTCCTATCTTGACGACAAAATTTGTGGCGTTTAAAACCGCCGTCAAGGAGTTGCTTTGGATCTGGCAAATGCAATCCAACGATGTGCGTGAATTGCAAGCCATGAATTGCCATGTTTGGGACGAATGGATGATGGAAGATGGGACCATCGGCAAGGCCTACGGCTACCAACTGCGCAAGTACAAGCAAGTCGACACGCTCTTGGAAACCTTGGTAAAAGATCCCGAAAGTCGCCGTATGATCGTTTCCATGTGGAATGTAGAGGACTTGCCGGAGATGAGTTTGCAGCCCTGTGCCTTCATGACTTTGTGGGATGTCAGTGACGGGCGCTTGAACTGCATGCTCGTGCAACGTTCCGGAGATATGGGCTTGGGTGTGCCGTTCAATATGACTCAATACGCCGTCCTCGTCCACCTGTTGGCGCACCATGCCAACCTCCAACCGGGACTGTTTACGCATGTCATCAACAACGCGCATATCTACGACAACCACGTCGAGGCGTTGCAAACCCAATTGGCTCGTCGCCATGAAGCGGTCGCCGCACCGGCACTCCTGTTGGATGAAAGCATCCACAACTTTTATGACTTCCGTCCGGAACACATTCAGCTGGATAATTATCAACATTTGGGCAAACTGCCGATGGAGGTGAGTGTCTGATGTTGCATCTCATTGTCGCCGTAGGTGAAAATGGTGCGATCGGCAAAGACAATCGCTTGCTTTGGCATTTACCGGAGGACTTGAAGCATTTCAAATCGACCACCATGGGGCACGCCTTGATCATGGGACGTAAAACCTTCGAGAGCCTTCCCGGCATGCTCCCCGGGCGTCCA
>JAEZZT010000054.1 GCA_023418435.1 Bacillota bacterium
AGTCAATACTTGACCTTCTACCGGAGTTTTGCGGTGTACGGAAATACGATAAGTAGCTACGGAATATGCATAATTTTCATAGCCGGCAACGCTCAAATTTGCTTTTTGACGTTGCGGAATCAGCATATCTCTGGTGTAGTACATCGTCGGTACTTCTTTGACAGTCAGTTGATAGACATCGGTTTGCGGATTCGGGAATGCGACGGCGACATCACGCAAAGCGAGATAATAAGCTTTGACATCGCTAGACGCAACCCACATCGGAGTAGTGGCGAGTTCACTCGTCAAATCCTTCACGACAGTTTGATAACCGGTTTCGACCGGACGCGGTTGAACGATTTCTTTCGTAGTATCTACGGCGAAAGCACTACCGCCGATTGCCAATGTGCTTACCAACATAGCAGTCATGAATTGTTTTTTCATAGTGACACCTCTTTCTGCCGAAATCAATCGGCCTTGCTATCTTGCTATATTGAAAAAATTCTTTCTATATATACTGTACAATATTTTACTCTATCTGTCAAAGTAGTATACCTTAAACGCATGCAAGGCGAGTGTATTTAGTTTAAAGCATACATAGAAATAATAAATATGGGTTTTGGTTTGGAATTAGTTCATTAAAAGGGAAGTCGGTTGCCCATAAACACTTCAGTATATACTGAGGGTAATGAGCGAATGGTAGAACAAGTAAAATGAATGGAGGTAGTACCTATGAAAGAGAAATCGTACGAAGAAACTCATCCATATTTATATCATGATGACACACCGCCGGAAGGTCCTTGGATAGAGCCGACACCGGAGCAAGATGCTCTAGCGCAAGCTTTCATTGCAGAGTTTTGGAGAACATTCGACATCAATGATTATTTGATGACAGTTGAAGAATGAAATGAAAAGTATGGTGGAGTGTACGAAGACAAAGAGGAGTGAATTAGTCCGCTAGTCGTGATTCTTTGCCGGATGCCAAAGCCAAAGAAAAAGCAAGCAATGACGAATGTTTTGCTTGCTTTTTGCATGCGAAAATGTGCAGGGTCACAATGCGGCCACAAAAAAAAACGGCCGAAGCCGTTTTTTTTTGCCGTTGTTTAGCTGCTGAGCGGAGTCGGAGTATCTTCCGAACGATGAATGACTGCGGCGCAGGAGATATCCCCCGTGACGTTGACGCAGGTACGAATCATGTCCAGGATACGTTCTACGCCGGCCACCAAGGCGATACCTTCCAGAGGGAGACCGGTGGAATGCAGGACGAGCATCAACATGATCATGCCGGCACCCGGCACACCTGCGGTACCGATGGAGGCCAATGTCGCCGTCAAAATAATTGTCAATTGTTGACCCAAGGTGAGGTCGATACCGAATACTTGGGCGATAAAGATGGCACTGACGCCCTGGTAAATAGCGGTGCCGTCCATATTGATCGTAGCACCCAAGGGCAGGACGAAGGAAGTGATGGATTTGTCGATGCCCAGATTTTCTTCGCAACATTTCATGCTGACCGGAAGAGTACCGGCAGAACTGGTGGTGGTAAATGCGACTGCCATCGCCGGGAAGACGGCTTTGAAGAATGCCACGGGGCTCCGATGTCCGATGAATTTGATCAGAGCACTATAGACCAATGCGACATGGAGAAAACTTGCGAGCGCCGCTACGAAGATCAGTTTTAAGAGCGGCAACAGTACCGCCGGACCGTTGGCAGCAACGACCGGTGTAATCAAACCGAAGATACCGATCGGAGCCAATTGCATGATCCAGCCCGTGATTTTATACATGGTTTCCGCTACACCGTCAAACCATTTCTGCACGACCAAACCACGTTCGCCGATCGCCAAGAGGCCGGAGCCGAAGAGGAGTGCAAAGACGATGATTTGCAACATATTGCCCTCGGTAAGTGCTTTCAGCGGATTGGTCGGTATGATGTTCATCAAGGTGTCCACGATGCTCGGAGCCGCTTTGGCTTCCACCGCCGCAGTACCGGCCGGCAGGACGAAACCTGCACCGACATTGAGTACATTCGCGAGAATAACACCGGCCGTGATGGCAAAGCCTGTCGTGAACAAGTAATATGCAAATGCTTTGCCCCCGATTGAGCCGAGGCGACGAATGTCACCCAGACCGCAAACGCCCAAAACCAAGGAGGAAAGCACCAAGGGCACGATGATCAACTTGATCAGGTTCAAGAAGACGGTGCCGAAAGGCTTGATCCAAACTGCAGCGACAGTCGGATTTCCTTGGAGAAGCAGACCCACAATAACCCCCAACGCAAGCGCGAGGAAGATGCGAGCCGATAAACCCATCGATTTCATGAAAACCACCTCTGTTTTATTATTTTGATATTAACATTATAGAAAGCATGTTCCGGTGATTCAATACTTTCACTTAAGAAATACTGTATACAATTTAGAAACAAAAAAAGGGATGAGCTTCTCATCCCTTGCGGTCTTTCCATTTGTCGATTTATCTGTCGTCCAAGCGATAGGGGTTAGTAGCGCGAGGCGCCTGCAGCACGATGGACATCACGATTCCCTGCCGCCACGTTGCTTGACTGAGCGGTTGCTGCCAAGTCGCATTTCCACCGGCCCGGTTCTTGGTCAAGGTGCTGGCGGGAGCGAGCTCTTCGATTTGCAATTCGTCTGCGGTTTCGGACAAGTTGATGTCGGAAATGTCCTTCTCCGGAGAGGCCGAGGCCATTCTCGTAGCCGCAAAAGGAGTCTGCTGTGAGGAAGCTGCCGGTGAATCGAAGACGGGTCGGACCTGCATCTTCGGAGATACCATTTTCTCCGGAAGTACCGGCGCATTTTGGCTGGAAGCCTCCGTCTTGCCGGGTTCATCCGGGCGTTTGACGATGAAATGTCGATAGATCAGTTGCCCGGCAACGACGATCAGCCAGATTAGGACGGGCCAAAATTCATCCATGAGAGACCTCCTTATTGATGGGTATCATGTCCGGCGATCGATTCGCGCATTTCCGTATCCGCATTGATATTTTGCAAGCGATAGTAATCCATCACGCCGAGATGTCCGTCACGCAGGGCTTGGGCAAGTGCAATGGGGACTTCCGCTTGAGCACGGACGACTTCTGCCTGCATCTCTTGGACCTGAGCGCGCATTTCCTGTTCTTTGGCCACCGCCATGGCACGACGTTCTTCGGCTCTGGCTTGGGCGATGCGCTTGTCCGCTTCCGCCTGATCAGTTTGCAATTGGGCGCCGATATTACGTCCGACATCGACGTCCGCAATGTCGATGGAGAGAATCTCAAAAGCCGTTCCCGCATCCAGACCCTTGGACAATACGGTGCGGGAAATATGGTCCGGATTTTCCAAGACATCCGTGTGGCGTTCGGACGAACCCACCGTAGTAACGATCCCCTCGCCGACACGGGCGATGATGGTAGCTTCGCCGGCACCACCGACCAAGCGATCGATATTGGCACGAACGGTGACGCGGGCACGTACTTTGAGTTCGATGCCGTTTTTGGACATGGCGGAAATGATCGGTGTTTCGATGACTTTCGGGTTGACGCTCATCTGTACGGCCTCGAGTACATTTCGACCGGCCAAATCAATGGCCGCGGAGCGTTCAAAGGTCAACGGAATGGACGCACGTTGGGCGGCAATCAGGGCATCGACCACGCGATCGACATCCCCGCCAGCCAAGTAATGCGCTTCCAATTGATTGACATTGACTTTCAGACCGGCCTTGGAACCTTTGACCAAAGGCATGACGATTTTGGCCGGAGATACCCGGCGCAGACGCATACCGATCAAATCGAAAATACTGATATGTACGCCGGCGGCCAAGGCGGAGACCCATAGTCCCAACGGCACGAAGTGCAAGAGAATGACTAGGGCAAAGATCAGCAAGACAATAGTAAAACCGGGAATAAAGAAATCCATAATGACCTCCTATTACAACGAGTCCGCACGACGGACTACCACTCGACCGCCAATGACGGCCTCTACGATGACATGTTCACCGGCCTCGATGTATTCGCCTTGCGTGACGACGTCGATCCGATGTTCGCCGACCGAGATGGTACCGGCAGGACGCAGGGGCGTCAATGCGACGCCTGACATGCCCGCCAATACCGGCATATCTTCATGAGCCACATAGCCGGACTCGGTGTCGGTGCTTTGGCGGAGGATGATCCGGCGCCAAAGCCGGCCGGTCGGTAAATGTTCCGCAATGTAGTAAAAAATGAATATCGCGACGATCAGGGCGCCGGCAATGATGTAGAGCGCCAGGGAATTGGCCCCCAGCAAGAGGAATAGGCCACTTCCCAACATCAATATGCCCAAGGCCGTAATCAGTCCGCTGAAGACGAAGAATATATCGGCCAGGATAATCATGAAACCACCCCCCATGAGCAGGCCCTCCAGCCATCCCGAAAAACCGAGCTGCCAATGATTGACAAGCAAGATGGCGCCGGCAAATAGAGTGATGAACGTAGTACCGGAAAAACCGGCAGTTTTTATCTCCATGAGGAGAGAAACGAAAATGATAGACACCAAGAGGCCTCGTACCCATGGTAGGGAAATAAATCCGGCCAATTCATCCGCCCAATTGGGCAGGACAGTCTCTATATTTTCATTTTCCCAATGATAGAATTGCTTTACTTCGCCCAAATTGCTCAACGTAGCCCGAGAAATTCCGGCATCTTTGGCTTGGCTCTCCGTCAGCGAAAGTATGGTGCCGGCGGGAGCATAGGGTGCATAATCGATGTTTTTGTCGACCATGGCGGCCGCCAATTGCGCGTCCCTACCACGCAGCTCCGCCGTAGCGGCAAATTCTCCGCGCAAGGCGGCGATGGTTTTTTCCGTGGTGGGAATCGGCTCGGCGGAGCCCAACGAAGCGCCCGGCGACATGATGATTTCCGGTGCGGCCAAGGTGATCAATGCACCCGCCGACCATGCACGCGGGTGCACGTAGGCGACCGTCGGTACGGGGGCTGCGATGATCAGGTCGCGAATGCGTGTTGCGGCATCGACCTGACCGCCGAATGTATCCAAGTCCAGGATGACGGCGGTGACATGGTTCCGTTCCGCTTTCAAGTACACTCTCTGCAACTGCGAGGTCGTGCCGGCCGTGATTTCACCGTGAATCGGCGCAACGAGAACGGTGGCCGAAGAGGTGAACATACCGAGGCAGAATATCCAGACAAAGAAGATGCCTGCCCAGAGGGGACGAAGTCGATGGAGATGTATCATTTGTTGCCTCGTTTCATCTTTTCAGCATAGCGATCTCCCTTGGGATGAGGATGCAAGAGGTTCATCAACTCTTGGGCACGCTCGGTACTGATCTGCAAATAATTGGCATACTCAACCAGTGGATTGCCGCGCTCTGCACGTTTCTGGCGCATATAATTGCGTCGTTCTTCCGTCGTCATGCCGGCGACAGCGACCAAATCCTGTTGGCGACGTGCATACCGCCATTTCATATAGGCCAATGTTTTTTCCGCCTCTCTAGGAGTCATCCATTGATGTTGTACGCAATCCTGTACGACATAGGCCACTACGTCAGGATGATGAGGACTCAACCGTTGTAAATTCTCCGGCAAATCAAAGCTTCTCGCCAAGGCGAGCGGCGCCGTTGCACAAAAGAATAAACAAGTCATAGACAAGAGAATCTTTTTCATAGTCGACACTCCTTTCCTATGAGTCTAAATATACGGAAGCAACGTGCGAATGTCAAACCGAAATGGAGAACGTTTGCAAGAATAGGCTGAAAAACGTACAATAAAGTAAGAAAGGATGTTAGGAATGGATAACAAGAGAGAAAATCTCGTTGTCACCGTGAGCGGGTGGAGGGCCTATCCGGTGCAAATGACATATGCGCTTTTGGCCATCGCATTCGGAACGGAAGCGTGGTTGATTCAGAAATGGTGGTTTTGGGGAGAGGCGTTGTTGGGGATTGCCGCTTGTTTGTGGTTGATTCACTGTCGGCGGGCGATTCTTTGTATTGGGACGGAAGAGTACCTGGAAGTAGCCTTGGCCCCACAGAATATAATGGAATCCTTGAAAGCGGCCATCGGAATCCGCCAATATATTCGGATTCCGTATGCGACGATCGTGGGAATTTCACCGAATTGGCGACAATTATTGATCATGAACGCTGCGGGAGGTTTGGCAGCGATTCCGGTAGAATGGAATGAGCTGTCTCCGCGAGGACGAGGACAGATTCTGCGACGTATCGAGGAAAGTCGACAGACATCTTAAGAGGAGGATAGGGAGATGTGGTATTGGTTTACGAATACGGATTCGCAAGCGGAGCGACTGCGCCTGGCACAAAAGGAACTACGCACCGAGGGCGTGGAAATCGAGGTAAAGGTATATTACTTACCGGCGGAAGCAACGTTGCCGACGGATGTCGATTGGCGGTCCGCACAAGCGGTCGTCGTTTCTTTGATGGGCGGTCATCATCTCGCCGATCAAATTCATGAATTGTTGCGTAAAAATGAAACGGCTCGCTGGGTCTACTTGGCCGCAGGTCCGGTAGATGCGCATGTACAGGGAATTTCCGCCGCGGACGAGCAGGCTTTGCAAGGCTATCTGGCAGCCGGCGGATTGGGAAATTGGAAGGCCTTGCTGCAATATGGCCAAGCGGTTTTCAATGAAAAATCGGTGGCAGGGATTCCCGCGCCGGAACCGATGCGGGAAGAAGGTCTTTACTACCCCGGCGGAAAGGTATACGCTACGTTGGCGGACTATTGTGCCGCCCATTGGCAACCGGATCGCTATACGGTGGGGATGCTGTTTCTGCGCGATGATTGGCTTTGGGGCAAGACGGAATTTTATGATGAAATGATCCGGGCGGTGGAAGCGGCGGGGATGAATGTACTGCCGCTCTTCAATCACTGGGGCAAAGCATCCTCGACGGCGAAAGGAATCGATACCTGCGTGCGGGAGTTTTTTTATCGAGGAGACGAATTTTTACCGGACGTCATCATCAATCATCATCGCATGTCGATGAAGTTGGGTCGAGCCAAAAACAAGGCCTTTCTTCAAGAAGCGGATGTGCCGGTACTGCAGGCCTACCATGCCAAACGCAGTTATGAGGAGTGGCGGCAGTCGGCAGCAGGGCTGACACCGACCGAAGTCTCGTCGACGATGTCCATGATTGAGGTGGACGGATGCTTGCATGGCGCGATTGTTTCGCATCGCATCACGGATGAAGAAGGACGGCATTTGCGCGATCCGTGGCCTTACGGGATCGACTTGCTCATTCGCAAAGCCAAACGCTTGGCGGCGCTGCGTCATACCCCAAATAGAGAGAAGAAAGTCGCCGTCATTTTGCATAATTATCCGCCGAATAATGCCCATATCGGCTGTGCGGCGGATTTGGATTCACCGGCGAGTTTATACCATTTATTGCAATCGTTGCAGGCGCGTGGTTATTGCGTCGGCGAGTTGCCGGATGACCCGCAAGCGCTTTGGGAGCGAGTGCTGGCCGGCGTGACCAACGATCGCAGCTACCTGTCCGAGGCACAAGTTGCCGCCGGACAACGTGTGAGCGGTGCGGCCGTTGTCGGCTACGAAAAAACTTTGCCGACACAAGTACAACGGGAATTGGTAGCGGATTGGGGCGAGGCGCCGGGAGACGTATTCGAAGTGGATGGCGACTTGTTGATGCCGGGCTTCGTGCAGGGGAATGTATACATCGGTATGCAACCGCCGCGCGGATTTGGTGAAGACCCGGCTGCTATCATTCATGATCCGCACTTGGTACCGACGCATCATTACTTGGCGTACTATTACTTTCTCCGCGAAGTCTGGGGCGCGGATGCCTTTGTGCATTTGGGCACGCATGGCTCTCAAGAATGGTTGCCGGGCAAGCAGACCGGCCTATCGGATACCTGCTACTCGTTGCTGACGATGGACGATATGCCGAATTTCTATCCCTACTTGGTGACGGTCGTCGGCGAAGGTTTGCAGGCCAAACGCCGCGGCTCGGCAACGGTGATCGGATACTTGCCGGCGCCGTCCGCCAGAGGAGGTCTCTACGGCGAGTGGGAGGCATTGAATCCTCTGCTCGAGGAGTATGAACATTTTCGTCAATATCAGCCGGACAATGCCGGGCATGTCTTGGGACGCATTGTCGAGCAAATAGAAAATTTGGGGATGATGGAATATTTCGGCTCACCTCAAGAGGGACAGGAGCCGGAATATATTCTGGCGATTCATAATTTCATGCACGATATTTCCGCCCGACAAACTCGTACGGGGTTGCATATCCTGGGACAGGCTCCGCAGGGAGAGGAACTGGAGAACTTGGTGTATCGCTTGCTCTTGGTTCCCCAGGGCGAATTGCCCGCCTTGCCGACCGTAGTCGGTGAGACAATGGATATTTCCTATGATGAGTTGGCGGCCAAACGGAAGAAAAGCTTGGCGGAATGTCGCCAAGAGGAAAAAGTGGCGCTACGCTGTCAGGAAATTTTACATGAAATCGCCGCATTGGATTGGGACGTCAGCCGCTGGCAAGATGCATATGGAGTTGCGGATGCCGAATTAGTGGCGGTGCTGTCCGAGATGATTCGAGAGGTATTGCCACGGGCGCAACGAGTCACGGATGAAATGAGTAATTTGCTGCTCGGCCTCGAGGGGCATTTTGTGCCGACGGCGCCCGGCGGTTCGCCGACTTCGGGGAATTTGGAAACCTTGCCGACCGGTAGAAATTTCTACGGCGTAGACCCCTCGATATTGCCTACACCGACGGCTTGGCATCTGGGTTGTCAGCTGGGAGACGGCCTGTTGGAAAGCTATGTTGCCGAAGAAGGTCGCTACCCGGAGCAGGTGGGGATTGTCGTGTGGGCAGGACCCAATATGCGCAGCAATGGCCAAGGGTTGGCGGAGATCATGTACTTGCTGGGCGTCAAGCCCGTTTGGATGCGGGGCAGCGGTCGAGTGATCGGCTTGGAGTTGATCCCCGTAGAGGATTTGGGGCGGCCGCGAATCGATGTCACGGCCAGAATCAGCGGACTTTTGCGTGATGCCATGCCGCAGGTCATCGCCTGGGTCAATAAGGCGGTCGATTTGGTGGCGTCGGCAGAAGAAGACGAGAGCGTCAACTATATCCGCAAACATTTGCGAGAGGATACGGCACAATTGGAAGCTGAGGGCTTGTCTCCGGCAGAAGCATTGAAGCAGGCGCGCTATCGCGTGTTCGGCTGTCCTCCGGGCGTGTATGGCGCAGGCGTCGGTGGCGTGTTGGATAACAAGAGTTGGCAGGACGAAGCCGACTTGGCTCAAACCTACATTGCTTGGGGCGGATATGCCTATGACGAAAATGGTAACGGTGCGGCTGCGCAGAACCTGTTCCGTCGTCGGTTGCAAGGCATCGATGCGACGGTGAAAAATGAGGATACGACGGAAATACATCTGATGAGTTCGGACGATTTCAATGCATTCCATGGCGGTATGATCGCTGCCGTTCGGGCGACCGGCGGCAAGCAACCGCGTTCTTACGTGGGCGATAGTTCCCAGCGCGAGCGAGTGCGAGTGCGCACGTTGGCGGAAGAGTTTCAGCGCGTGGTGC
>JAEZZT010000129.1 GCA_023418435.1 Bacillota bacterium
GTACGGAACGCGTGTTCCATTCGCCCAGAGAAGCGGAAGAGCATGGGGTGGCCTTTATTCATCAGGAATTGAATATATGGCCGAACTTGAGTATTCTGGAAAATTTGTTTTTGATGCGGCCGATAAAAAATCGCTGGGGTGTGATCGATCGCACGGCGATGCGCAAAAGAGCCGAGGAAAAGTGCCGGGAGTTGGGCATTCAATTGCCGCTCGATAAAGAGGCACGGGAGTGTTCCATCGGTCAGCAACAGATGACGGAAATTTTGCGGGTCTTGCTGATCGACGCGCAGGTGGTCATTATGGATGAGCCGACCGCCGCATTGACGGAGAGAGAGACGGATGTTCTTTTCGACGTCATGCGGAAAATGAAGGCCAAAGGGGTCGGGATCGTGTACATTTCTCATCGCATGGAGGAAGTTTTTTCCATGTGCGATGTAGTGACTGTCATGCGTGACGGTTATTCGATTCGGACGCAGAATGTTTCGGATACGGATATGGAACAAGTGGTGACCGATATGGTCGGGCGTTCCTTGACGGAGTACTATCCCGCGCGGACGACGACGCCCGGCGAGGTCGTATTTGAAATTCGCAATATGACGAGTCAAGGTCTCTTTGAAAATGTGTCCTTCGATTTGCGCAAAGGCGAGATTTTGGGGATCGCCGGGCTGATGGGGGCCGGTCGCACCGAGATCATGCGGGCGATTTTCGGAGTGGACGCAGCGGACAATTATGAGCTGCGTATCCACGGCAAAGAAATGAAAATCCGTACGCCGAAGGATGCCATCAAAGCGGGTATCGGTTTTATTACGGAAAATCGCAAGGCGGAAGGTTTGATTTTGGATTTTTCCATTGCGGACAATATTTCCTTGCCCAGTATCGGCAAATTTGCCAAGCAAGCCGTTGTCAGAAAGAAAGAAGTCAGTGCGTTTGTCAATGAACTCGCGGAACGCTTGGGCGTCAAAGCGGAGTCCGTCGGTATGGAAGCCGGGGCTTTGTCCGGCGGCAATCAGCAAAAAGTGGTCATTGCCAAATGGGTGGGGATGCAGCCCACGATTCTGATCATGGATGAACCGACACGAGGTATCGATGTCGGTGCCAAGCGGGACATCTATGACCTGATGAATGAGTTGACGGATAATGGTGTATCTATTATCATGGTATCGTCGGAATTGCCGGAGGTCATCGGCATGAGCGACCGAATCCTGGTCATTCATGAAGGCCGTGTTGCCGGCGAACTCAATCACGATGAAGCGACACAAGAAAAAATTGTGACACTGGCCACTGGGGGACAGTAAGGGATGAAGGTAAAAAATATCATTAAAAATTTAGGGCCATTGCTGGGGTTAATCGGTTTGTTTGTCATCATTACGATACTGAATCCCGGTTTTTTGGCTCCCGCCAACTTGGCCAATCTGCTACGCCAAGTATCGATCAATGCATTGATTTCGTTCGGTATGACTTTTGTCATTCTGACCGGCGGCATTGATTTGTCCGTAGGCTCTATCTTGGCGCTTTCGACCGCCTTGATGGCCGGCTTGATGAAAGGCGGCACGGATCCGATCCTGGCGATGATCGTCTGCGGATTGATCGGTGTCATTTTGGGCACTTTGAACGGTTTGATCATTACCGTCGGACGGGTGGCGCCGTTTATCGCAACCTTGGCGACGATGACGATTTTCCGCGGAGCGACCTTGGTATATACGGATGGCCGACCGATTAGCGGTTTGAGCAGCAATCCTTTCTTTACGGCTTTCGGTGGTGGAGATATCGGCGGTTTGCCGATTCCTGCCATTACGATGTTCGTGATGTTTCTCCTGTTGTGGTTCGTCTTGTCCAAGACCACGTTGGGACGAAAAACCTATGCCGTGGGCGGCAGTGAGAAAGTTTCCTTCATTGCGGGGATACGCATTTCCCGCGTGAAAGTATTTGCATATGCGATTACCGGTTTCTTGTGTGCGATTGCCGGTATCATCATTACCAGTCGTCTGAATTCTGCCCAACCGACTGCGGGAACGGGCTATGAATTGGACGCCATCGCTGCGGTAGTCTTGGGCGGCACCTCGCTCGTAGGAGGCAAGGGCCGTTTAAGCGGGACTTTGGTAGGGGCATTGATCATCGGCACCTTGACCAATGGTCTCAATATATTGAATGTATCCAGTTTTTACCAACAAGTTGTCAAAGGGGTAGTGATCTTATTGGCGGTCTTGATGGACCGTAAAAAATGAGGGGGGACTTGCATGAAAAAGATTTTGATGCTGATGATGTCGTTGTGCCTGGTGCTGGCGTTGGCCGGCTGTGGCGGCGATAGCAAGCCAGCAGCAGACAAAAAAGAAAAAGCGCTTACCGTCGGTTTCTCGGTATCGACTCAGAACAATCCGTTCTTCGTATCTTTGAAAGATGGCGTAGAAGGTAAAGCAAAAGAAATGGGCGTGAAGGTAGTTACTTTGGCGGCTCAAGACGATCCGGCCAAACAGGCAAACGACATTTCCGATTTGATTCAACAAAAAGTAGATGTATTGATTATCAACCCGGTAGACTCCGAAGCCATTGCAACCAGCGTGGAAGCAGCAAACAAAGCCGGTATCCCGGTTATTGCTTTGGACCGTTCTTCGGATGGCGGTAAAGTAGCTTCCTTGGTAGCTTCCGACAACGTAGCCGGTGGCGAAATGGCAGCTAAATACATCATCGAAAAACTCGGCGAAGGTGTCAACGTAGCCGAAATCGAAGGTATTCCGGGTGCATCCGCAACTCGTGAACGTGGCGAAGGTTTCCACAAATTGGCAGACAGCAAATTGCATGTAGTAGCTAAGCAAAACGCTGATTTTGACCGCACGAAAGGTTTGACCGTAGCAGAAAACATTTTGCAAGCCAATGGCAATATCCAAGCTATTTTCGCTCATAACGATGAAATGGCATTGGGCGCTATTGAAGCAGCTAAATCTGCCGGCAAGAAAATTTTCATCGTTGGTTTCGACGGAACCGATGACGGCGTCAACGCAGTTAAAGTCGAAGGTACGATGGCAGCTACTATCGCTCAACAACCGAAGTTGATGGGTGAACAAGGTCTGGAAGCAGCTGTAAAAGCGGCCAAAGGCGAAAAAGTAGCGGATCACATCTCCGTACCGTTGCAACTCGTAACAAAATAAAAAATAATTACCCTAACAACTTGTACTTGAAAAGACCTCTTCGGAGGTCTTTTGTTTTGTGGGAAGTTACTATATTTGTTTGTATCGAAATGAATAAGAAAATAAAAAGTTTTGTATTTGTCACATGAATTACTTAATGTTATACTAGAACATATAAACCTAGAGGAGGAATTGCAAATGGCAGAAAAAAACAAAGCAGCTTTATTGCAAGAATATGTAAAGGAAACATTTAACAAAGATGTAGAGATATTTGAAATTTCGGATGCAAATGATGAATTGAAAACCAAAGTATTCCGTTCCCGGATTTCTGCAGAAGGTCAAAATTTGCCGATGGCCATCTTTGTAGACGATACTATTTATACAATGATTCGCGTACAGGTAGCGGAAGGTGTTGTCAAGGAAGCCAATAAGGCGTCGGTAGTGGAATATTTGAACGAACAAAACCGTTTGTACAAAGTGTTCAAATATTACACCGATGATCAAGGCAGCATCTACTTGGACGCTTGCATTCCGGTATTGGATGACGAATCCTTCAAACCGGAATTGGTTCATGTCGTATTGGATGTCATCGTTGAACATCTGACGGAAAACTATGCTCCGTTGATGAAAAAAGTGTGGGCATAATTCCGCTCATTCGTGCATACAGTTACTAAGGGAGACAAGCCGAGCTTGTCTCTTTCTTTTGTCTGCGCAAGGATTGTGGTACACTTACAATATGATTCAAGAAGTGATTATCGTAGAAGGAAAATCGGATATTGCCCGCGTGCGAATGGCGGTTGAAGCCGATCTGATCGCTACGGGAGGATTTACGTTGTCTGCCCGTACTTTGGAGGCGATTCGCCATGCGTATGAGAAGCGGGGCATTATTATTTTGACGGATCCGGATGGTGCGGGAGAACGGATACGCCGTTTTTTAGCGGAACGATTTCCGCAGGCTTTGCATGCATTCGTCCCCAAAAAAGACGCGCTTGCCAATGATGATGTGGGGATCGAGCAGGCTTCTCCCGAGTCCATTTGCGAAGCCTTGTCGAAAGTGCGAACTCATGTGGTAACGAAACATGCGGAATTCACGATTCGAGACATGATGGCAGCTCGACTGGACGGTTCTCCCGAGGCCACGCAACGGCGTGCCGAGTTGGGGGCTATCCTGGGAATCGGCTATGGCAATGCCAAGCGTTTCCTGGAACGGCTCAATCATTACGGCGTGACAAGGGAAGAGTGGCAAACCGCACTTGCCGAGTTGGCAAAAGAGGAGGTGAATCATGGAAGCTGAATTGGCCAATCTGGGCGTAGTACGAAGATTGTTGGGGCACTACCAATTGCGAATGCAAAAAAAATGGGGACAAAACTTCTTGATTCGTCCTCATGTGGTACAGGATATCGTGGAGGCAGCGGATCTCGAGCCGGGGGCGCCGGTCCTGGAGATCGGACCGGGCATCGGCACTTTGACACAGGGGTTGGCGAGAACCGGTGCGCAAGTCACGGCGGTGGAATTGGATCCGCAATTACCGAGAATTTTGGCGGACACGTTGGCAGCTTACCCGAATGTACGGATCGTCCCGGGGGATATTCTGAAAACGGATATTCGAGCCTTGATGGGCGAAGAAGAATTTACCGTAGTTGCCAATTTGCCCTATTATATTACTACGCCGATTTTGATGTATTTGTTGGAAAGCAATCTGCCGATCCGTAAATTGGTCTTGATGATGCAAAAGGAAGTGGCAGAACGACTGGCGGCAACTCCGGGGAATAAATCGTATGGAGCGGTGACCTTGGCGGTGCAATACTACACCACGGCGAGAGTGCTTTTTGATGTGCCGGCAAATTCGTTTTGGCCGGCGCCGAATGTGACCAGTTCCGTGGTGGAATTCATGCCGCGCTCCGAACCGCCGGTGGATGTACAGGATACGAAAATATTTTTTAAAGTGGTGCATATCGCATTTGCTCAGCGCCGCAAAACGTTTCGCAATAATCTAAAAGCAGCAGGTTATGCGCCGGACATAATCGACCGGATTTTGGAAGGGGCTCAGATTGACGGAACAAGGCGGGGCGAGACTTTTTCGATGGAAGAATTTGCGACCTTGGCCAATGTCATTTGCGATTTGCAAGGGGCTCATTGAAGTCCATTAGCCGATCAAAGTAAGGCAATGCAAATTGCGCCATTTTGGCATAGCCGTGAATATTGGGATGCACGCCGTCATCGTAATCGGCCGGCGTCAATAGTTCGGTGAAATCGATGACGGGATATGAAAATGATTGTTGCAGTTGTGCGGCATATTCCGACAGTGAGGCATTGGCAATCTGCCAGGCCGGCTCGCTTTGCCAGCCACAGTAGACGCTGTCGTGGGTAATCAGCGGCGGAGCGCCTAACAAAATACGAGGCGCGTTGTCCGGTAGCCGGGCGAAAAACTTTTGCCAAGGGGCAAGAAGTTGCGTAGCCGAAAAGC
The DNA here is from genome assembly GCA_023418435.1 of Bacillota bacterium. Taxonomy (GTDB): domain Bacteria; phylum Bacillota; class Negativicutes; order Veillonellales; family Negativicoccaceae; genus JAEZZT01. The sequence goes on from JAEZZT010000129.1 coordinate 5,594, forward strand.
CTTGCCCCATGTCGGCGAGCATCAAGATGTCGTTGCTTCCGCCCATAATGAAGACCAAGTCCGCGGATTTCATCTGCAACATGGAGTGGGCACGGAAGAGTATGTGGGACAAGGAGTCACCACAAAAACCGTAATTATGTATTTGCCAATCGGGACGCTGTGCGGCGATGCGTTGCAACCAGCCGGAAGCGGACGGCACATCAAAGCCATGGGTGAGGCTGTCACCAAATGCAAGAATATTCATTCAGGAACCTCCTTTGCATTCGATTATACTCGGACGGGAGGTTTTTTCCAATGCGGCGGTCGGGCAAATATGATACAATGTAATCAAATCATGAGGGGGCGGAAAAATGAAG
>JAEZZT010000009.1 GCA_023418435.1 Bacillota bacterium
CCATTCATAAGAACAAATCAATGACGGCTCAACAACGCGATGGCCTCTTTGATATGTGCGACGGGATGCAAACGCAATGAAAAATCATTTCCGCTCAAACGTTCCAAATTCTGGCGAGGAATCAATACATCCGTAAAGCCCATCTTGGCCAATTCGCGCAATCGCTTTTCCACTTGCGTGACGCGACGAATATCTCCCGTCAAGCCGACTTCGCCGACGGCCGCCCATTGTGCAGGCAATGCCTTTTCCGAGAAAACGGAAGCCACGGCCAACGCCACCGGCAAATCCATACCGGTTTCCGCAATGCGCAGTCCACCGGCGACATTGACATATACATCATATTCACTCAAAGAGAGGCCTGCTTTCTTCTCCAACACGGCAAGCAAGAGAGTCAAGCGATTATAATCATAACCTATGGCCGTGCGACGTGCGGTTCCGTAAAAAGTTCGATTGGTCAACGCCTGTACTTCCGCCAATAAAGGACGTACGCCCTCCATGCCGGCAAAGACGATCGTCCCCACCCGGTCTTTGCTGCGCTCTTCCAGCAGCAATTCCGATAAATCATGCACGGCTTTCAAACCGTCTTCTTCCATCACGAATACGCCGCTTTCCGAAGTATCACCGAAACGGTTTTTGACCGGACGTAGGATACGTAAACTCTGGCCCGCTTCGCCTTCCAGGTAAAGCACCGTATCCACCATATGCTCCAACATCTTCGGACCGGCAATATTTCCTTCCTTCGTGACATGTCCGATGATAATAATGCTCGTCTGCGTGTCTTTGGCATAGCGCAACAATCTCGCCGTGCACTCTTTCACTTGCGAAGTGCTTCCCGGCAAGGCATCCACCGAGGCCACTTGCATCGTTTGAATGGAGTCGATGACCAGTAAGGATGCATGTACTTCTCCGGCTTGTTCCAAAGCCTGCAACAAATCCGTCGTCGCATAGACCAGGTAAGAATCCGATCGGGCTTGCAAACGTTCCGCCCGCAGACGTATTTGGGAGGCAGATTCTTCCCCGGAAACATAGAGCACCGTCTTCCCCGACTCGGCGATCTGAGATGTGACCTGCAAGAGCAAAGTCGATTTGCCCACCCCCGGATCTCCTCCGATCAAGACCAGGCTTCCGGGCACCAAACCGCCGCCCAACGTGCGATCCCATTCCTCATTGCCGATCCCCATCCGTGCTACTTCCGTCAAATCGATTTCGGAAATCCGTTGAGGCCCCCGGTCTTCCGTCGCTCCCAACGGCAGCCCCGCCGAGCGCAACTTCTCTACTTTTTTCTCCACTATGGTATTCCATGCACCGCAACTGTTGCAACGCCCCATCCAACGGGATGTTTCCGCACCGCATTCGGTACAATAAAAAATCGTTTTTATCTTTGCCATGCCGAACTCCTTTTCATGCTTAAAGTGTAACACAGCTTTGCTTATAGCACCAAGAAAAGGCGGAAAAATCCGCCTCCTCTTATGCTACTGTAAAACTGAACTCGCCGGCATCGTCGGCATCGACGTGAATCGTCTTGCCTGCCACGGCTTCATTTTTCAAAATCATCTCCGAAATCGGATTTTCAAGCCACTGACGAATGGCACGTTTCAGCGGACGTGCTCCATATTCCCCATCGCTTCCTTTGTCGATTAGAAGTTCCTTGGCGGCCGGTGTCAATTCCAAACCGATTTCTTGTTCCTGCAGGTGGGCAATTGTACGTTGCAACAAAATATCCACGATATCTACCAAGTTTTCTTTCGTCAACGGTTGGAAGACGATCATTTCATCGATACGATTCAAAAATTCCGGCCGGAAGAAACGCTTCACTTCGGCAAGGACGGCGTCCTTGCTCGGATTGTCGCTATTTCCGTTCTTCGCCAAGAATCCCATTTCAGCGCTATCTTGGCGGAGCAAATTGGCTCCCAAATTACTCGTCATGATAATCACGGTATTGCGGAAATCTACCGTGCGTCCCTGACTGTCCGTCAAACGTCCGTCATCCAAGACTTGGAGCAGGATATTGAAGAAATCTCCATGGGCTTTTTCCACCTCGTCAAAGAGAATGACGCTATACGGTCTTCTGCGCACGGCATCCGTCAACTGGCCGCCTTCCTCATAGCCGACATAGCCGGGAGGCGCTCCTACCAAGCGGGACACCGTATGTTTTTCCATGTACTCCGACATATCCAGACGAATCAACGCATTTTCATCGCCGAACATGCTTTCCGCCAAGGCCCGTGCCAACTCGGTCTTACCGACACCGGTCGGTCCCAAGAAGAGGAACGAACCGATCGGACGTTTCGGATCCTTCAAGCCGGCTCTTGCCAAGCGAACTGCCTTGGCAATCGCATTGACCGCATCATCCTGTCCGACCACCCGACGATGCAATTCTTCTTCCAAATGCAGGAGTTTTTCGGATTCTTCCGCCTGCAATTTATGCAATGGAATTCCCGTCCATCTGGCCACTACCGCTTCCACATCGGCAACATCCACGACAAGATGATCCGAGTCTCCCTTCTGCCAACTCTTTTCCATTTCCTCGATGGCTGCACGAATTTCTTTTTCGGCATCCCGCAATTCGGCAGCTCGTTCATATTCCTGCGCCGCAATCGCTTCTTCTTTTTCTTGCAGGATCTTGGCCAACTCTTCCTCCTTGGACTTCATATCCGGAGGTGTCGAGGCGGCGGCAATTCTGACCTTGGCTGCCGCTTCATCCATCACATCGATCGCCTTATCCGGCAAGAAACGATCCGCAATATAGCGTGAGGACAATTGCACGGCTGCATGAATGGCTTCATCCGTAATCTTGGTCTTATGGAAGGCTTCATAGCGGTCTCTCAAACCGAGCAGAATCGCTTCGGCATCTTCTTCGTTCGGTTCGGCTACGATAACCGGTTGGAAACGCCGTTCCAATGCGGCATCCTTTTCAATATGCTTTTTGTACTCATCCAACGTAGTTGCCCCGATACATTGCAACTCACCGCGAGCCAACGCCGGTTTCAGGATATTGGCGGCATCCATACCGCCTTCGGTACTGCCCGCACCGATCAAAGTATGCAATTCGTCGATGAAAAGTATCCAGTCTTCCCGCCGAGTGACTTCGTCAATAATTTCTTTCAAGCGTTCTTCAAACTCACCGCGATACTTCGTGCCGGCGACGGCGGCCGACATATTCAAAGAAATGATGTGTTTATTCCGCAAAATTTCCGGTACATTGCCGGCCACAATACGTTGCGCCAACCCTTCGGCAATTGCCGTCTTCCCGACACCCGGTTCACCGATCAACACCGGATTATTCTTCGTACGGCGGCTGAGTATTTGAATCACGCGTTCCACTTCTTCATCACGGCCTACCACGGGATCAATTTTTCCTTGTTCGGCCAATACATTGAGATCTCGGCTATAATCGGCCAACTTGCCCAAATCTCCCTTATTTTCCTGGTTTTCATTATTCTTTTCGCCCAGATGTTTTTGGAACGCCTGCGTCAACTTGGCGCCACTGATACCGGCATGCTCCAACATCCGCAATGCGACTCCGCCGCCATCCTGGATAATTCCCAAGAGAATATGTTCGGTACCGATATAATTTTGCCCCAAGCGATTGGCTTGCATCTGTGCCAATTGCAGGACACGTTTGCTGCGCGGACTCAATTGCGGCGATTCGGTGCCGGCCGGAACACCGCTGTTCAAGAGCATGCTTTTGCCCATCTCCTCGGTAAATCCCGCATCCTGAAGAATCTTGCCGCCGATCAAATCACGGCCGGCTGCAATACCTACCAACAAATGTTCCGTCCCCACTACATTTTGGCCGCATGCTTTTGCCAATTCCACTGCATAGTTCAGTACTTGTTTTGCACTTTCCGTAAATTTATCGTTCATATTTTTCACTCCTTTTCTATTCCTTCATCAATTGATCTTTGATCAACGTAGCACGCCAGCGATCTCTTTCCTTGTTTGCCAGATCGGGACGATGCAAGTAATGTTGCAAGAACCCCGGCTGAATCAGAACCATCATCCGTCTGAAAAAATCAGCCGAAACAGTATCCAACATTCCCATTTGACGTCCCAACTCCAAGGTGCTGAGCAGCTGCAAAGCTTCTTGAGAGGTAATGGATTTTGCATAGCGAAGAATTCCATAGCTACGCCATACCTCGTCTTCCAAGCCTTCCTCGTTCTGTCGCAACAACTCGCGTGCCTTGCGTTCCTCTGCCACCACCTGACGACAAAGTTTCTCCAGTCCTTCGATAAACTCTTCTTCGGTACTGCCCAAAGTCGTTTTATTCGAAATCTGTAATATATTTCCCAAAATATCCGATCCTTCGCCATAAATACCTCTCACCGCAAAACCGAGACGCAAAATACTCTGGATCAGTCTTTTTATTTTATTCGTCCGCACCAGGGCCGGAACATGCATCATCACCGAAGCGCGTAACCCCGTACCGACATTGGTCGGACAAGCAGTCAAATACCCCCAGCGGTTATCGAAAGCAAAATCCAACTTGCTCTCGATCGCATCGTCTGTCGTATTGGCGACTTGCCACGCTTTTTGAAGTTGCAAACCGCCTTCCATGCATTGAATGCGCAAATGATCTTCTTCATTGACCATGATGACCACATTGGCATCCTGATTCAGAAGGATCCCCCGATGCAGCGGCTGATTCGCCAGGTTCGGACTGATTAAATGTTTTTCAACCATTCCCAGGCGATTCTCCGGTGTCAAACTTTCCATCTGTATATACGCAAATGAATCTTGCAGCTCGTCTTGCAAATTTTTTACACAACCGCGAATCATTTGTTCCGTCTTGGCTAAATCCGCCTCGCTGCTTCGAACCGGAAACAATTCATTGCGTAAATTTCTCGCCAAACGGATACGGCTGGAAAGTACGATATCACTCTCCGGAAATTCACCGCTCAACCACGGCTCCACCGGACGATCCAGAATAGTTTGAATATCCATCAGACATCCTCCCCTTTGCTCTGCAAGCTGCGAATCTCATCTCGCAACCGAGCCGCTTCCTCATATTTTTCCTGCTGAAGAGCCTGTTGCAGACGTTGCTGCAGACGTTGAATCTGTCGCGTAGTGGTAAACACGCCATAACCTCTGCTGGGAACCTTGCCGACATGCCTCGTACTCCCTTGCATGCGCTCCAGCATCGGTGAGATTTCTGCTTGAAAAGTTTGATAGCAATCCGCACAACCGAAAAATCCACTTTGCTGAAATTCTGCCAAGGTCATACCACAATGAGGGCAGCTCAGCTTTTTTTCTTCAGGGAAAGAAGAATTGACGAAAAAGTTCTTGAAGAAATCTCCGCCGAACGCATCGAAGGGATGTTGCCAATGCCCTTGTCCCGGTGCACACTCCGTGCAATAATGATGCGTTTCTTTCTTGCCATTGTGAATTTCCGTGACATGCACGCTTGCCTCATTCTTGCCGCAATGATCACAATTCATGCTTTCCACCTCGCAAAACCTTTCCCAGCCTATCTTGCAATGTATGCAGCAATCTAGGCTGATCTTCCGCTACTACCTCTTGAAAAATCACGGCAAACATTTCATGTACTAATTGTGCCTCTCGCTGGGTAATCACCCCTCGTCGCAAATTCTCGTACAGCGAACGATCCACATCTGCCAAAGTGATCAATTTTTCCTGCGGCTCATTGCGCATCAAAGTAATGCGAATAAATCCTCCCAGTCCTCGTTTCGATTCCACAATAAATCCTTTATCTGTAGAAAATCGGGTGTTGAGAACATAGCTGATTTGCGAAGGTGCACATTGCAATGCATCCGCAATCTCTTTCCGTTGAACGATGATCTCCCGTTCACGCTCTTGCCAAAACTTCTTCATAATAAATTGTTCAATTTGATCAGCCAATATATTTCCCATAATCCACCTCTTTTACCTTTTGATTTTTTGACCTATTGTCATTATAACTGACTTTTTGACTTTATGCAAGTACTTTTTTGATTTTTTGTCTTTTGATATAATATTTACGAAAGTGGTGATACTATGACGGAAGCTATGGGCAAACATTTACTCGTCGACTGCTATGGTTGTCGCTCGGAGTTAATTGATAATTTTGCCAATTTACATGCTGCAATTGAAGAAGCGATTTATACAACGCAAATGGATGTTTCGGATACTCATGTCCACCAACACGATGACGCCTTGGTAGTCAGTGCCATTGGTGTCGGTAATCAAATATGTATCCATGCCTACCCCGCCCTGCATTATTTGGCTATCGATGTCTTTACTTTCAACACGGACATCGATCCCACTTCGATGATGCGCATTTTCCGTTCGGCATTTCATCCGGACAAAGTTCGGGCCACGAGCATCAAGCGAGGTAAAATCGATGCGGCACAGGATATGAAACCGCAAACGAAATCAAAAACGACGACGATGCGAAAAGTCAAATCCACCGGCCAGCAATTGAAAAAAACGGGCGGGAAAATGTGGCGTGTCATTCGCAATAAAAAAATGCACACGGACAACGACCAATAAAAAGAGGATGAACCAATGGTTCATCCTCTTTTTATTCCGCTGCCATAAAGAAGGGATACAGTGGCTGTCCACCATACAATAGTTCCAATTCAATATCGCTGAATTCATCTACCAACTGATCCACTAATTGTCGGGCATCCGCCTCAGCGAGATCCGCACCATAATAAAGTGTAATGATCTCTATATCCGGATGGACGTCGACCAAAGTCTGTAGGACACCGCGCAGACAAGTTTGCAGATCCTGGGATGTTTTCACCGTTTGTCCCGGAACCAATCCCATGTAATCGTCCTTGGCGATGCTGACACCATCGACGGAGCTGTCTCTGACCGCCTGCGTAATGCCGGCTGAAAAAACTTCCTGCAAACGTTCTTGCATTTTTGCCGCATTTTCTTCCGCACTGAGCGATTCATCAAATAAAACGGCAACAGCGGCCCCTTCAGCCGGATTGGCTGTCGGCACGATCTGCAACTTGGAGCCGAGAATTTTCTGCGCCTGTTTCGCTGCCAAAATAATATTCTTATTATTGGGCAAAATAATATATTTTTCTGCATTGCCGTTTTCCAACGCATCCATAATTTCTTGGACCGACGGATTCATGGTCTGTCCGCCGGACATCACTTCACAATGCAGTGCTTTCATACTGCTTTCCCAGCCTTCGCCGGAAACGACGGCCAATACGCCGACCGGCTTTTTTTCTACCGCATGTTCGACATTTTTATTCTTTTTGAACTGGTCCATCATATTATCTACTTTGATATCATGAAGGGTTCCCCAGTCGGCGGCCATGTCCAACACATGACCCGGACGTTGCGCATGAATATGTACTTTGAGCAAATTATCTCCTTCGGCAACAATCATGGACTCGCCCCAGGAGTTGAGTGCTTTGCGTGCTTCTGCCGCCCGTACCTTGCAAGGACTGACAATGAACTCCGTGCAATACGGATAATCGATGGAGAAGGATTCGCCTTTGACATGCAATTTTTTGACACTGACCGGAATTTTTTCGTCCGTCATCTGTACTTCTCCGGTCAAGCCTTTGAGACAGCCGGACAAGAACAGAAGCAATCCCTGACCGCCTGCATCGACCACATTGGCCTCTTTCAAGATCGGCAACTGTTCCGGAGTTTTGGCCAATGCCTCTTCACCGCTTTCAATGGCAACTTTCAATACATTGGCAAAATCTCTTTCCGATTTAGTGACTTCGCGAGTACCTTTGGCAATTCCACGAGCTACGGAAAGAATGGTGCCTTCTACCGGCTTGGTTACTGCACGATACGCATAGAGAATTCCATATTGGAATGCTTTGCCCATCTCCCGACAAGATGCCGTCTTTTTGCCGCGCAACCCTTTGGCACAGCCTTGGATAATCTGCGAAAGAATGACGCCGGAGTTCCCGCGCGCACCCATAATGGCTCCCGTTGCCGCTTTTTCTGCGATTACGCCGATGGACTCATTCTCTTCATTGACGATCATACTGTACATCGAGCGGAGAGTATTCAACATATTTGTCCCCGTATCTCCATCGGGGACCGGAAAAACATTCAACTCATTGATATGTTCGTAGTTTTCTTGAAATAATTGATAGGCTCCCACCAACATCAATTTATAATGTTTACCATCAATATGAGTATACATATTACGCCTCCTCCTGCCATTCCACCATTATGGCTACCAATCCCGGTCCCAAATGGCAAGCCAAGGCCGGAGTTCCTTTCGTACGTTCCACCAACACACCGGGCAACTGTTCCTTGATCGTTTCACACAGGGCATCCGCCTCAGCAGCGCAGTCCAAATCCGGAATGGCGATCCTTCGTACCGGCTTCGCCAAAGCTGCCTCCATCATTTTACGATGTGCTTTTTTATTGGTACGCACCTTATCCAAAATATTCAACTGATTGCTTTCATCGATATAGATAATCGGTCGGATCTGCAACAAAGTCCCTATCAAATTCGCCGCTTTGCCGATGCGTCCGCCACGGCGCAAGTATTCCAAAGTACCCGGTACGAACATAGTGCGAATTCGCAGGATCTGTTTTTCCAAATGCGCTACGATTTCATCAAAATTCCGACCCTCTTCAATCATTTGCAAAGCGCTCTCGATCATGAAACGCATGCCAGATTCCGTCGACATGGAGTCCAAGGCCACAAAATGTTTCCTGCGAGATTGCTTGGCCACCATTTGCATGGTCTGGGTCGTTCCGCTGACACAAGAAGTAATCGTCAAAGCGATAATCCCATCTTCTTCCGGAATCTTGGCATCCAACTCCATCAATTGTCCTACCGACGGTTGACTCGTCAGAGGCTGTTGGTCGGTTCTACGGACATAATCAAATACATCTGCCTGCGTAAGCTCACGCTCATCGATATAATCTCCACCCAGAGAAATATACAAAGGCACTACATGAATATTTTCATGCGCATCTACAAATTCCTGCGCAAGACCTGCCGTACTATCACAAATAATATGTATCATTTGCACTCCTTTACACGATATAAAGTCAATATATACCTTATATTGTACATGATTCTCGATAAACTAACAAGCTACCTCATTTGTGCCAATTGTTCCTTTTTATAATTGTAATATTCCATATTCAAGCCATTGGCGGCAATAATATACTCCAACAGTTTTCCACGCTCTACTGCGACAGCCATGGCCGGCACTTCAAACGGATCCAAAGTGACCTTGGCCTCTTCTTCGCCATCCTTATCATAACCGATAACGCCTTCGCCCAAGACCGGATCTACTTCTTTGCGCTCCACTTTCACGCAAAATTCCGCCAATACCTCGGCAGCTGCGACAGCCATCTTTTCTCGCAATTCCCGGAAAGCTTCCGCTTGACTTTCCGGGATCGGAAAGCCGCCTACATCTACTGTCTTCTCACCATTTCCGAACATCTCCACACCTCATTCCTTGATAATCGTAAAGCACTCTTCGACTTCTTTATTTTGAATGATCTCCAGAATTTTCTGAAATGCCTGTATGCCTTCTTCAACCGGAAAATGCGGATAGATATGGAACATATTCTGATGTTCGTAATAGTTCAGCTCGACATTTTCCTCAGCCGCTTTTTCACGCAATTCCTTCGAATCCGGATACAATGTATCTCCGGTTCCCGTGAAAACGGAAATGCGCCCGATCCCCTTCAAATTGCCGTTAATCGGACTGTAGCGAGGATTCTTGTAATCTTCGGACGGAACCGCTAAACGTGCACAATGTTTCAGAGCAGTCACGGAAATAAACGGATCTATTTCCGCATATTGCTCCAATTCCTTCTCCTTGACATCCAAGTTCAGCCAAGGCGATACCAAGATCAAATTATCCACGGGCTCATGACCTTCGGCCACCCATTCCTGCGCCAAACGCAAACCCATCGCGCCACCGGACGAGTCCGCAATAATATGGATTCGTCCATGTTCCGGAATTTTTTCATACCATTGCTCATAGGTCATGCGCAAAGCCCGATACGCCGAATCGAAATCGGCTCGCGGTATGAGCGGATAGATGGGCACCATCAAATCGGCATGTGTCGCATTCAACAAGCGATGGATAAACAGCCAATACAGAAAGTAAATCTCCATCAGAAATCCGCCGCCATGCACATAGAAAATATAATCTTGATTTTCCTGCGGTTGGGAAGACGGAAAATGAAAAAATCGCCTCTCCTCTTCCTTGACTTCAATGGTTTCGTGTTGAATCGTGAGCCAGCGGGGAGCTTCCGCTTCCCAAAGCAAATCTTTTTCAATGATCCAACTTAAAATATCTCCATCCGTCCACTCGGTCAACGCTTTTACACCGCTGAGACGCAAAAGCCACTCAATTGCTTTACTTTTCGAACTCTGCATACGTACTCCATTACTGTAATTTTACTATCGTGGCGCCGCTGCCGCCACGGATGGCATCCGCCAAGTCAAAACTTTCCACATAGGGCAGTTTTTGCAACAATTCATGAATCGCTTTACGCAAGGTACCCGTCCCCTTGCCATGGATGATCTCTACGGACGGCAATCCCGCCATCACCGCCGCATCGAGAAATTTCTCCACTTCCGGAATCGCTTCCGCAATCGTACAGCCGATGACATTGACGCTTTGACCTACATCTCGATAGACGGGGCGAACCTCCTTCTGACGAGGGCGTACGGTAGCCTTTGCATTTTTAGCCTGCACTTCCTGAGCCAATGGGTAGTAACAATGCACCGCGCCCACCGTTGCCGGAAATCCTTGCACATCTACCTGGACCTGTTTTCCTCGTAAGGCGGTGATAATGCCCGTTCTTTCCAGTGTATCGATGAAGACTTCCTGTCCGACATGCAATTTGCGCAAAGGAATTTTCTTGCGAATATCCCCTTCCGGTATCTCCAGGCCGTCGATCGCTTGGCGACTCTGCTCGGCCGCCTTTTGCGCCATCTCCAAGCCCAACTTGCTTTGTTTTTTCAACTCTTTGATAATTTGTTCCGCTTCGACACGGAGTTCTCGTTTCAATTGGCGAGCATCTTCACGTGCCTGTTGCAGGATTTCCAATTTCTTCTGTTGTAGGGTGCGATTCTCCGCATCCCATTTGCGATGCGCTCGCTCTGCTTTCTGCAATTCCGCCTGCAACTGATCTTCCTGCTTTTGTAGTGCACGACGCTGTCCGTTCAATTCGTCAATGACTTTTTCCATTTCATAGAACGGCGATTCCTGCTTGATCACGTCCGCCCGTGCCAGTACATCTTCTCTCATCCCCAAACGACGAGTGATGCTCAGCGCCCTGCTGTTGCCGGCGATCCCAATATGCAAGCGATAAGTCGGCGACAACGTGACCTCGTCAAACTCCACATGAGCATTTTCCATCGCTTCATGGGCATAGACATAGCGTTTCAGCTCACTATAATGCGTCGTGACCATGGTCAGAATATGACGCTCACAGAAATAATCCAAAACGGCAATTGCCAATGCCGCCCCTTCGACCGGATCCGTCCCCGAACCGAGTTCGTCCAAAAGAACTAAATCCTCGCTCCGGGCCGTATCCATGATGGAGATGATGCGCTTCATATGCCCGGAGAAAGTCGATAAATTCGCCTCCAGACTTTGTTCATCGCCGATCGCTGCATAAATATTGGCGAATATCGGCAACTTCGCATCTTCTCTGGCCGGAATCAGCAAGCCGGACTGATGCAAAGCCACCATCAATCCCATCGTTTTTAAAGCAACCGTCTTACCGCCCGTATTGGAACCGGTAATCGCCAATACGCGAAAACGTCCCCCCAACTCCAAGTCGATCGGAACCACTTGTTCCGCAGGCAAGAGAGGATGTCGCACCGTTTCCATTTGTACTTGAAAATCCGCCGGGATTTGCGGGCAAATTCCCCGCCACGACAAACTGGCTTTGGCACGTGCAAAAATAAAATCCAATTGCGCCACCAATGTCGCATTATGCAATAAAGCTGTGGCCTGCTCGCCGATATAGGCAGATATTTCCTGCAAAATTCGCTTGATTTCTTCTTTTTCCGCCAAAACGGCTTCTTGCAATTCGTTATTTAACTCCACCGATACCAGGGGCTCTATATACAAAGTCTGCCCGGTTGCCGAGCGTGCATGAACAATCCCCGGGAAAGCCGCCCGGTATTCCGCTTTGATCGGCAACACATACCGATCATTGCGAATCGTGACGATACTCTCCTGCAATGCTTTGGCATACTTGCCCGTACGAACGATGCTCTCCAATTCGGACTTGACTTGCTCCTGCAATTTATACTGCAGACGCCGCGCTCTCGCCAATGCCGCCGATGCCTGATCACGGATATTGCCGCGCTCATCAAAAGTGAGCCGCAATTTGTCCACTAAGTAATGATCGCAAACAATCTCATCCGTATACGGCCGCAAGTTTTCTACCGCGACTTCCGTTTCGCTGAAATAGTGTTCGACATGCGCATATGTTTCCAAAGACTGCAGAATGGCGACACATTCTTCCGGCAAGAGGACTCCGCCCTTGGCGGCCCGAGTCACGGACTCTTCGATATTTTTAGCACCGCCCAAGGAGGGCCAACCGATTTGTGCCAAAAGAATGGCATCCCTAGTTTCCGCCAAAAGACGAACTACCTCTTCCCGGTCACTTGCGGGTTGCCAAGTATCGCCAATCGTTTGCGCCATTCCGCTTTGACAATGAGACTTCAGAATATTCCTTATTTTGGGAAAATCCAATAATTCCAAAGTTTTTTCTTCCACTACAATATCCCCCTGAATAGATGTCCTCTCGTCACTTGGGCAAAAGGTCTCTCTATTTCTACAGTTGATTCTTCACCGGCCAGCACAGCCCGATAATGTCGTAAAATATAGGCCAATTCCGAATCCGACAAATCGCCTGCATCGACACGAAAAACATCAATGCCGGCTTTCTTCAATTGCCGGAGATGAGGCCCCATATCCGTGATTTCCGAATTCAACACATGCATCCGACACCGCGCATCGGTCACCAGAGGAAATTCTTTCCCCAAGCGATCCCGCAAAACATAGTTTCCGCGACAACAGTATTGCGGACATTGATCCTTGCCGCCGGCATCCTGGTACGCATGAATGACGCAATTCTCCGTGACCATCAATTCCATGCGTCCTGCGGCATATATTTCCAAAGGAATATTCGCCTCTTTGCCCAGACTGCGGATCTGCTGCAAGGTCAATTCCGTCGACAAAGTAACGCGGGAAGCACCCAGACGTTGCCATGCCGAGAGCGTGGCGGCATTAAACACATTACAACGCCAATCCACCACGAAGGGAATGCCCTGCCCATAGCGGAGCCATCGCTCATAATCCCCATAGCTGTGAATCAATATAAAATCCGGTTCCGCCGCGACCATTTCCTGCCACTGCACGGCCGCCAAACGGCTTTCTTTTTCGCGTACGATGCCGGCAGTAGCAAGACCACATTGTACTTGGTGACGACGACAGTATTCAACAAAGCGTCGATATTCCGCCGGTCGATAATCGTGATGATGGAAGGAATCTCCCCCGAACACCAATTCCCCTGCTCCATTTTCGACCGCTGATACTACTTCTTGCATCCGGCGAACTCGTACGGAAATCACCGGGTTTGCCAAAATCTTTTTTCCATTTGGCAAAAACTCCGGACTACTTCCTTGCGGGCGGTGATCCACAAACTCCCGATGCGTAGTTTCCAACAGGAGTTCCACGGCTTGCTGCCGCAACCGATTGAGCACACTGGCGGGCAACATATAATTGCCTGCTGCCACTTCCAGAGACGCCAAGTAATACGGTGTATTTCCCAAACGCCCCAATTGTTTCTCAACTTGCTCTTTTGCAGTAGGCTTATGATGGGCTTGCGGAACGATGAAATCGCTGCTCACTACTTGCTGATGACCTTGTTCATCCA
>JAEZZT010000023.1 GCA_023418435.1 Bacillota bacterium
TCTTAGCGCCGAAACGTTCTTTCAGAATGCGAGCCCAGAGACGACGGGATGCACGGAATTTTGCAACTTCTTCCAATACGTTGTTGTGTGCGTTCCAGAAGAAGGACAAACGACCTGCGAAATCGTCGATTTCCAAGCCAGCTTTCAAAGCTGCTTCGATGTAAGCGATACCGTCGGCAATCGTGAATGCGATTTCTTGAGCTGCCGAGGAACCGGCTTCACGAATATGGTAACCGGAGATGGAAATGGTGTTCCATTTCGGTACATATTGGGAGCAGTATTCAAAGATGTTAGTAATCAAACGCATCGATGGTTTGGGCGGGAAAATGTAAGTACCGCGAGCTGCGTATTCTTTCAAAATATCGTTTTGAATCGTACCACGCAAAGCTTCTGTCGGTACGCCCTGCTTTTCAGCAACGGCGATATACATTGCCAACAATACCGATGCCGGTGCATTGATCGTCATGGAAGTGGATACTTCGCCCAAGTTGATTTGGTCGAACAAAATTTCCATGTCGGCCAATGTGTCGATAGCCACGCCAACCTTACCTACTTCGCCTTCGCTCATCGGATCATCGGAGTCGTAACCGATCTGGGTCGGCAAGTCGAATGCACAGGACAAACCGGTAGCTCCGTTGTCGATCAAGTAACGATAACGTTGGTTGGATTCTTCAGCGGTAGCAAAACCCGCATACATACGCATGGTCCAAAGACGTCCACGGTACATCGTCGGTTGAACGCCACGAGTATAGGGGTATTCACCCGGGATACCCAAATCGCGTTCATAGTCAAAACCTTCTACGTCCAACGGAGTGTACACCTTATTGTGTTTCAAATTCGGGCGCTCCGGACGCTTTGCATACAAGTCGGCACATTTCTGTTCATATGCCTCGAGTTTGGCCTTCAAGGATTCATTAGCCATCTGTTCATCATCCTCCTAAAGAAAATATGTGATTATATCCCTCATCACTGAGGTTGACCAGCCTTTCTAGGAAACTTCCGCGATTTCAAATCGTCTCTTCGTTCCAATTCGGCAGAGTCTTCTGGGAAAATTCGGATTACTTTTTCATGCTGCCCGTTTCGAGGAAACGTGTATGCCAGCTGAAAGCTTCATCCAACAAATGCGGAGTTTGAGCGCCGCCGGTAGCAGCTTCCGCACGTTTGAGGTAGTCACGCAATGCATCGCGATAGTCCGGATGGACGATATTGTCGATGATGACGCGTGCTCTTTCTTTCGGGGACAGGCCACGAACATCTGCCACGCCCTGTTCCGAAACATATACATGTACATCGTGTTCAGTATGATCGAGATGCGATGCAAACGGAACGATGCTGGAAATATCTCCGCCTTTAGCGGTAGATTGTGTAAAGAAAATGGAGAGGTAGCCGTTACGAGCAAAGTCGCCGGAACCACCGATACCATTCATCATCTTCGTGCCGGTGACATGGGTGGAGTTGACGTTGCCGTACATATCCATTTCCAATGCCGTGTTCATAGCGATAACGCCGAGGCGACGGATGACTTCCGGGTTGTTGGAGATTTCTTGCGGGCGCAAGATAATCTTGTCGCGATAACGATCGATGTTTTGGTAGAAACGAACCAATCCATCCGGAGACGGCGACAAGCTGGTTCCGGATACCATGTCCAATTTACCTGCATCGATCAAGTCGAACATACCGTCCTGAATAACTTCGGAGTAAACGCTCAAGCCCTCGAACGGCGATTCTACCAAGCCGGAAATTACGGCGTTGGCCACGTTACCCACACCGGATTGCAACGGCAACAAGCCTTCCGGCAGACGGTGATGTTTAATTTCATTTTGCAAGAAATCAATGAGATGTGCACTCATCTTCTTGGCATCATCATCAATCGGTGCGAACGGACGAGTCTTGTCGGTAATATCACAAGGTACGATTGCTACGATCTTGTCGCGATCGCAGGGAATGTACGGTGTACCGATACGGTCGCCTGCACTGGTAATAGGAATCGGTTGACGATGCGGCGGGCAAGCCGGTTCGTAAATGTCATGCATGCCTTCCAATTCCAACGGTTGGGAAACATTGACTTCTACGATGACCTTTTTCGCTTGGCTCACGAAAACCGGGGAGTTGCCAATTGCGGTCGTCGGTACCAAGTGACCATCTTCCGTAATTGCGCAAACTTCGATGATGCACACATCCAATTCGCCGAAGAAACCATAGCGAACCTGTTGTGCTACATGGCTCAAATGCATATCAATATAATGCACTTTGCCGGTGTTGATCGCCTTGCGCAATACCCCGTTCGTTTGATACGGGAAACGACGATTCATGCCGTCGCATTCCACCAACGCTTGGTCCGCTTCCGGTCCTACCGAAGCGCCTGTCCAAAGGTCGATCTTGAAATGCTCATCACGAATGCGTTTTTCCAACGCAAGAGGTACCGCTTTCGGATATCCGGAAGGAGTAAAGCCGCTGATCCCGATTTTGTCGCTCGGATTGATCATTGCAGCCGCTTCTTCAGCGGTGACCACTTTGGATAGAAGTTCCTTACAACGAATTCTGTCCTGAATGTCGATCATTCTACCATCTCCTTTTGTAAAAAAATATATAAAGTACTATGGACGCCGTGGATTATTGAGATGCATATTTTATAATTTCGTCCCACGAAAACGTCACACAGTGGCTTCCAGCATCAACGAGCAAGTAAAAAATAAAGAACCCGTATCGCAAGGTTCTTTACAGCAAAATAAAGAGACCTTTGCGGTCCCTGGCCGTCAGCCGGCGCTGGGAAATAAAGCGGCATTCCTTATACTACATGTACTTACTCCTTCCTCACTCGCCTCCTTTTGCGAGTGTATAAGTGAAACATGTGAGTACTCTCTTTGACAAGTTCATTCTATGTGAAAAAAATCTTTTTGTCAATTCAACATTTTTTCACGTCTAATAAATCTAATATCAAAACAGAGTTTCTTTTTATCTTCAGAACGAAGAAATAAACCCTGTTGCTATTTTTAGTATATCATAGATTTTTTTGTTTCTGCAATTTACAATCAAATTTCTGCTTTTTGTTTTTCCATACTGCCGCCGTTACTGCCGCCAATGTCCAAAAAGCGAGGCCTACCGTACGATTGAATAAATTGTAATCGGCAACACCGTTCACTCCCAAACCGATGATTACCAACAACATCCCCAATCCGACCGCTTCTTCGAGAGGTTGAGTAGCATTCCGATACAATTGCCACGCGCCCCAGCCATGTCCGATGAACGCCGCTAAAAAGAGAGCGAGACCGAACAGTCCCGTTTCGGACGCCATATTCAAGTACATATTATGAGCGTGATAAATAATTACATCCGCATTATGCACGAAGTAATCGTACCGCGGATACATTTCCCAATACGCTCCCCACCCCACCCCCAACCAAGGGTGATCCAGGATCATTTGCCAAGTGCTGTGCCAAAACGCATATCGCAGCATCACGGATGTATCCGTCCCGGAGAACAGCGACCACAATCGCACCGCAAGCTGACCATGGTAACACAGTAAAAACACCGGAATCATCACCAACACGCCCAAGAAACGGCGATCCCGTAAAACCGCCAACAACGTTACCATCGCCACCCCGCTCACCCATGCGCCTCGGGAGTACGTCAAGGCCAAGACAGGCAACCAAATTGCAAGCAGAAAAATCGCAAGCCCGCGTATCATTTTCTGCTTGGCAGTCAATAAAATAGCCCCCACCATACCGATCGCCATCAGCAAATATGCACCTAGTAAATTGGGATTTCCCAAGGTACTGTACATACGACGGCGTAACAGCGGAAATCGTTCCGCATCTGTCCATACGGTCAAGGATTGTTTCGCCACTTCGCCTACGTATAGATGAATCCCCCACAAAGCGACCACCGCCGCTCCGGCCAAAAAGCAGATCAGGAAACATTGCACTTGCCACCGGTGCCGCAAATAGCGAAACACCAACAGGTACATTGCCAAGTAAGCTCCCAAAAAATGGAAATAATTGTACACGCTCAGCGAAGGAGTCGGTGCTACGCGAGTCGTCACCAATGCCCAGCCCGCAAAAGCAATCCAACAACCTGCATACCACGGCAGCGTTTTTCCATCAAACCGTTCCCGATAGCAGTCAAGCAGTCCCACACCGCACAGTAATAGGAGCATCCATTCCATTCCGGTCGGCCACCACGGCATAAAAAAAGCAACGGCACATAAACCGTAGACCATCATATTCGACGTATTGAATTGGAAATGTTGTAAATATCCCATATTCATTATGAACTAACCTCACCGTTTTAATACCTTCATTATAATTCATTCCCCTTTCTTTGTCCATTTCACCCCCTCCGCAACGACGGCACCAATGTTAATAGGTTTTATACCGACTCAGTAAACAAACTATATCTGTTATCCTTTTTTATCCGTTTATATCAAATAAAGTCATAATGATTATGTATTTATCAGTTTATTTTATCTATAGCCTATTAATAGGTTCCCTAACCGGAAGTATCTCTCCTATAATTATATATATAATGTTTTTATAAATATATATAACTATATCTCTATATATAAATAAATTTTATTTTATGCTCATTATTCTTATCCCGGCGCATCTATGCTACAATAAAACCAAGGAGGTTATCATGAACAAAATCAAACTCGGTACATTGGTCGTAGCGTTTGCCTACACCATTTATCATATCAATACATTTGGTTGGAATATCGGAAATTCTTTGGTACTCGCCTTCCTTTTATTCGCCATCGCCATGGATTGTTACCAAATGAGCAAGGCACAAACGGATAAAAAGCTGCGCAAACCGAAGAAAAAGTAGTCAACTTTATTTATAATTCTCTATTTGGTACTATACTCTATCGAAAATTTCCGTTATAATATAAACATAGTAACTAAAGGAGGCTATCACATGAGTATGATTGGCAAAACAATTCCCGAGTTTACCGCTGAATACTATCAAAACGGTGAACTGAAGAAGTTAACACATAATGACGTTCTTGGTAAGTGGGCTATTTTCTTCTTCTATCCGGCAGACTTCACATTCGTTTGTCCGACAGAATTGGAGGACTTGGCAGATCATTATCCGCATTTACAGGAACTCGGCTGCGAAGTGTACAGTGTATCCACCGATACCCACTTCGTGCACATGGCATGGGCGGAAGCATCGCCTGCCATCAAAAAAGTACAATACAAAATGCTGGGCGATCCGGCTGCTAAGCTGGCCCGTTTCTTCGACGTCTTCGTAGAAGAAGAAGGGGCTGCGCAACGCGGTTCTTTCATCGTCGATCCGCAAGGTGTGATCCAAGCTTGCGAAATCCACGCCGACGGCATCGGCCGCAACTGCGAAGAATTGGTGCGTAAACTCGAAGCCGCTCAATTCGTTGCCGAGCATGGTGACCAAGTATGTCCCGCTCGTTGGAAACGCGGTGAAAAGACCTTGAAACCCGGCCAGGACTTGGTTGGTAAAATTTAATTTTAAAAACGCCCTTGCGGCGTTTTTTTTATTTGGGGTATACTGAAAGAAAAGATATTTTCTGCGGAGGAATCATGATTATCACACGTTCACTCACCGAACACATTCAATGTTTGGGCGCTACTGATTGGCGCAACAACCGATTCGAAAATTTATTCCCTCTTCCGGATGGAATGAGCTACAACTCATACCTGATTCGTGACGAAAAAGTAGCCATTCTGGATACCGTCGACGCCTCGGTGCGCCGTTCGTACATGGAGACATTACGCGGTCTTCTCGGCAACACTGAGCCGGATTACTTAGTCATCAACCACATGGAGCCGGATCATTGCGCATGTATTTTGGAGCTGACAGAACTATATCCGAACATGAAATTGGTCGGCACGAAAAAAGCCATGCAACTGTTCGAACAGTTTTACGGCTGTTCCTTGCCCGATCGATACCATATCGTAAAAGACGGCGATGTACTGGAACTCGGGCAACATCGCTTGCGCACCATTGCGATTCCGATGGTACATTGGCCGGAAGTGACCGCCACTTTCGAGGAGCACACCGGAACTCTTTTCAGTGCCGATGCTTTCGGTTCTTTTGCGCCCGTGACCGGCAATATTTACTTGGACGAAATCACGGATCGTGAATGCTATATCCATGAAGCGCGTAGATATTATGCCAATATCATCGGCAAATATGGCCGCCAAGTACAATTTGCCCTCAAGAAATTCAACTTGGACCTCATTCACACCATCGCCCCTTTGCATGGATTGATCCTGCGCGGCGAGGATTGCTGTGAATTTCTGCGCCTTTACCAACAATGGAGCGATTGTCAGCCGGAGGAACAAGGTGTAGTCATCGCCTTCGGTTCCATGTACGGCAACACCGAAAGAGCCGTGCAATATTTGACGGCTCGTCTAGCGGAATACGGCGTCCATGGCATCCGCGTGCGAGACGTCACGCAAGTGGATCCATCTTATGTCATCAGCGATATTTGGCGTTATAGCCACTTTGTCTTGGCCGCCCCTACGTACAACCTGACACTCTTCCCCAAGATGGATGAATTGATCCATGAAATCGTGCGGCTAGGCCTTTATAATCGGCGTGCCGCCATCATCGGCAACCATTCTTGGGCGTCCGCTGCCGTCCGCCTGATGTCGGAGGCATTGGGAACGTTAAAAGACGTCACTTTGGTCATGGATCCCCATGACATTCGCTCTGCCATGCAAAAGTCGGACGAAGAAAAATTGGATGAACTGGCAAAGGCCATCGCCAAAGAGTTGGTTCCGGAGCAAGAGTAACACCATAATGTATCAAAAAAGACTTTCCGAATAGTATATCCGCTCCAATCAGGCTTAAATAGCCGGCTTGGAGAAATGATACCTCGCACGGAAAGTCTTTTTGCTTGTAATGTTACCGACTCTCTAACTCGCTTGGCCGCAAAACTGCAAACACATCGCGAAATTCAATATGCATCCCCTATTCCCATTATCACTCAATTATCAACGGAGTTCTTGACCCATTTTCACAGTCCGATGCCATTTCGTATTTTTCAATCATACAAATATTTGCAAATAAAAAAAGACAGTCCCTCGACTGACTTTCCACATCCTTCATTCGGTAGAAGTGGCGGAGAGAGGGGGATTCGAACCCCCGGTACGGTATTCGCCGTACACATGATTTCCAATCATGCACCTTCAACCACTCGGACACCTCTCCAACAATTCAACACCTTATTATATTAGCGTAGAGCGAAGAACTTGTCAACCTTTTTTACTTTTTTCCAACACACTTAACGCCCGGAGTCCTTCCTCCAAACCAATGGTCGGTTCCCAGCCCAATACTTTTTTCGCCTTGTCCACATTCAAAACGGAACGACGGATATCGCCTTCACGAGGTCCGGCAACCCGCAAACTTGCACTCGAATCGAATGCTTTCGCAATCATCTCATAAATATCGCGAATATACACTTCCTGTCCCGTACCGATGTTCAATGCAGTATTGCAGGGACACTCCTCTGCCAGGATATTAGCCTTCACCACATCCGCCACATGTACATAATCTCGCGAGCAGCCTCTCGGCATATCTTCATATGTATAGAGCACGGACTCCCGATCCGCCAAGACATTGTTGATAAAAATCGGAATCACACCGCACTCTCCATCCGGAATCTGGCGTGGCCCATATACATTGGCATAGCGCAAAATCGTATAAGAAAAGCCATGTATGCGTGCATACATCTCCAAATACTTTTCGCCGGCATATTTATGAATGGCATACGGTGAAATCAACTGCGGCAAATCCGTCTCTGCAGATTGCTCCTCACCATGAATTTCCTTCGAAAGTGCACCACCGGAGGATACGTAGACGATATTTTCCACTTGATTTTCAATCGCACAAAGCAAGACTTGGAGGAAACCTTTGCCATTAATCTCTTGATCGCGTAACGGTTCCACCACCGAGTCGGCTACCGATTTTTGCGCTGCATGATGATTGACTACTTGCGGTTTTACTTCTGCAAATATTCTCTTGAGATTGGGAAGATCACAAATATCCTGCTCATACACATGCAAATTCGGATGCGTACGAACGGCACTTAAATTTTCCCACGTCCCCGAAGAAAAGTCATCGACTACAGCGACTTGCCAGCCCTTCGCCAAATAAGCTTCCGTAATATGCGAACCGATAAATCCGGCCCCTCCCGTGATCAGTATCGTCTTCATGGTTCCTCCTAGCATTGAAAAACACCGTAAGCAGTCGTCTACGGTGTCGGATGCCTTGACATCCCTTCCTCGTGGCGTACTCGCCTTTACTGTCAGTTCCATTATATCACAGAAGGCACACTCCCTTTTGTCGTATCAAAACTCCATCCGATCCACTGTATATCATAGTAGAAAAAACCAGAAAACTTCTCTTCACCTCCTTATCTATCCTAGTTGTAGAGGCGTGACTTCCCTCTCGGTCCATGGTCTATGCTCTGAATATTCAAGATTCGATAAATATAGTCCTCTAGAATCGGAACCATTTCTTTATCGGTAGTAAAAATATCCAAATTTCTAAGATAGTATTCTAAAAGCACTTCTTTTTCCATGTCAAGAAGTGTTTTTTCTACGATATTTTCGTCCACTTCGTTAAGTAATTTTTCTATTTTTTCTTTGTGTTCGCTCAGAACTTTTTCCCCATCCTTATTCAAGGCTTCTCCGACATACCCAGCCAATCGTTCTCTATATAGTTTTTGTCTCGCTTCCATCGGGTAATTGGCTACAAATTCTGCCTCCTCTTTTCTAGCTTGTTCCGCTTCCTTGATTGCTCTTTCTACTTCAGCTTTTCTGACTCGTTCATGGTCTTCTGTATAATCTTTTGGTTCCTCGTTTTCTTTTTTCTCCTCTTTTTGTTCTGTTTTCTGCTCCACCTCATCTTTCGGTTTTTCTTCTTCTTGGGATTCTTCTTCTTTTTTCGGTTGTTCTTTTTGTCTCTCTTCATAGTTTTGCCGGACTTTGTCAAGGTCAAGATATTTCTTCTCAATACCTTCTGGCAAAATTACTTTTGTAGGTGCTTCGCTTTGGGTGTTTTGTTCTTGTTTCGGATATTCCTGTTTTGTTTCCTCATCGATAATGGTGATCAGGTCACCGGACACATCTCCATCCATAAATCTTTTCCCTAGTTTCATATCCTTTTTTATTTCAAAACCTTGTCCCATAAGCTCCTCCTTTTTTCGTGAACTTATCTGTAGTAATCCTCAGACCACGCGCACTATTCCTATCCGGCTAGAAATCGAAATATTTCCGGCGGTGGTCCTCAATCGTGCCTTCATCTTTAATCAAGCTACCCGTTTCGTCCCTTTCGCCTTGACCATTGTAGGAAAGCCAATTGTAGCTACCGACAATACAAAACTCATGATCGCATATCAACAGCTTGCCATGACTATTGGTCCGCTTGATTTCAAAGCCGGGATAGCCCTTTAACTCGTTTTTCAAGTGCTGCGCCAATTTCTCCGTCTCTATATCTTTGCCGGCCAATTTTTCTAACTGTACATGCTTTTTATGTTTATTTTTGTTGTTTTCTACTGCTTTCATCACTTTGCGTTCAGCATCCTCTTCACCGATGCCATAGAGAATTTTGACCTTGACGCCTTTTCTTAATAAGATTCGCAATTTGTCAATCAAAAATTCATCCACTACATCTCCGCGAATCCACGGGGACAAAATATTCAGCTCTTTTTCGGCCTGATTTAGAGCAGTTTGAAAATAATTTTTGCACTCTACTTTCGACAAAGGTTGTACAGAACTAAGCCCCAATGCTATCTCCCAAGCA
The DNA here is from genome assembly GCA_023418435.1 of Bacillota bacterium. Classification (GTDB taxonomy): domain Bacteria; phylum Bacillota; class Negativicutes; order Veillonellales; family Negativicoccaceae; genus JAEZZT01. Next base: position 9,784 of record JAEZZT010000023.1, read on the forward strand.
TCTTTCTCCCGGCTTCTATTCCGACTCATGAAGTGTTTTACCGCATCATAACCGTCAATAGGAGTGATCGTCTCCGTCCCTTGTGGGAACAAGGAAAACACATTACCCTTGAATCCGATGACCAAGCGATTCTTGGCTCGAGTGGCCGCCACATACAGCAGACGCAATCCAAGTGCATGGTATTGCTCCATATCTTCACCTTCTAAAATCGGTTTGCCCTTCAAGAAGTCCTCATTCACGTCCAGGGCAATGATATTATCAAATTCCAACCCTTTGATTGAATGATAGGTACTTAAGAAAACAGTCGCATCTTCACTCAATTTATCCTGCGAATTACAAATTGCCGCTTTGATATTATGTATCTTTAATACTTTCTGCCAACGCTTCAACGCTTCATTTTGGTAGCAAAGGATGCATATACTTTCTTTTCCCTTTAAAGCACGGATCAACTGGCAAACAACCATAATTTCAATATCCTCATCGATGAAATCAATGAGCATCGGCTTTTCTCCACCTCGTGATATCGTCTCCGACAACAACACTTCCGTTAAATTCTTTTGTAGGACATCCGAGGTCAAAATGGTGTTGGCAAAATCGGCAATCTCTTTTGTATTGCGATAATTTTTCTGCAAGCGAGTAATTTTATTGCGCACTTGCAGACCGCTACTTTTCCAAGACATGCGCTTACCGTAAATCTCCTGCGCTTCATCGCCCAAGTATAGTAACATTCCATCTTTCTTCAGCAGACGCACAATCGAAGCAATAACCATGGGACTAAAGTCCTGCGCTTCATCAATGATAATATTGTCATAAATCCCGTTCGGATGATGTTCTTCCAGAAATGAAATCAATGCATTACCGGCACCATCATAATCACAAAGGCATTCTTTCTCTAATAGATACTTGTATCGTTCATAAACTGCCCAATAAAACCTCCTCTTTTCACGTGGTAAGTTTTTAATTCGACAGCCGATCCGCTCCTCGTTTATATACTCTTCCAAGCTGCGACGACCGAACCCTTGAATAAAACTGATCTCATCTTTGAAGTATTGCCAGTGTTTTTCGTATTCCGAATTATCTTCCAACTTGCGACAGTACCAAATCGCTCCTCGAATTAAGTGCTCGGGTCTCTTTTTTTCTTTAGGGTATATAGGCTTTCCATCCGAATATTTGGTACTAAGCAATTTTAAAAAGAGCGCGTGGTAGGTGTATACATCCACCGGTAGTTCGGACGCAGAAAACAAACGATAACCTCGCTCCGCCTCCTTGATCTGACGTACATTGACTTTAAATTGCTCTGCCAAAGTAGCGTTATAGGTGACAAACAAATTCTTGCTCAGGGGATCTTTCGCTAAAATATCTCTGAATTTAGCCAAGGCCAGCACCGTTTTCCCCGAACCGGCGGAGCCCAAGAGAATGTTATGACCTTTCAGATCCTTATGGATAAACTCAATTTGCTTGCTATCAATTTCTAGCATCCGATACTTCCTCCAAGTTCGCCATCATTTACAACAGCATCTCTTTCTTTAAATTTTTATTTACTTTGGTTTTATATTATTTTATCATATACTCTATTTTTTCTACAAAAATAGCCACTAAAATTGAAGTTCAATTTTAGTGGCTGAATCTATGTTTTTTCGATTATTCCTCTTTGCCGCCGATGAGTGCAAGTACTTCATCGCGCTTTTCTGCCATCAAAGCAGGATCGCCTTTGGTTTCCAGATTAAAGCGCAACAGCGGTTCGGTATTCGATGCCCGGAGATTAAAACGCCACTCTCCCATGTCGATGCTCAAACCATCCAAGTGCTTGACCTCCACCGCCTGTGGGGCATAGGTTTCTTCCACTCGCTTCAAGACAGTTTCCACATCCTCCACTACGCGGTTGATCTCGCCGCTGCAGGGATATGCGGCCGCCATCTCGTCCACCAGTTGCGACAACGTCTTGCCACTGGTGCAGAGCATTTGCGCTACGATCAGCCAAGGTATCATCCCGCTGTCACAATACGAAAAGTCCCTGAAGAAATGATGTGCACTCATTTCCGCTCCATAGAAACCATTCACACGTCGCATGGTTTCTTTCATGAAGGCATGGCCGCCTTTCGACTCCACGGGCACGCCGTTGTACTGCCGGCAAATCGCTTGCGTATTCCAATACAGTCTCGGATCGTGAATAATCGTTTCCCCCGGATGTGCTGCCAAAAAATGTTTGGCCAACATGCCGAGCACATAGTAACCCTCGACAAAGTTGCCTTTCTCGTCCACGAAGAAACAGCGGTCGAAGTCGCCATCCCAGGCCACTCCCATATCCGCACGTTCGGCCAAAACCGCATCAATGGTGACTTGCCGATTTTTCTCCAACATCGGATTCGGTACGCCATGCGGAAAAGTCGGGTCCGCATCCATGTACATTTCATGCCAGGTAAAAGGCAAATGCGGTTTGAGGTCCTGAAAGGCAATATTGGCCCCGCCGTTGCCGGCGTTTACCACGATATGCAAGGGGCATAGTTTTTCCTTGTCCACATATTTCAGCAAAGTGCGAATGTAGGCCTCTTGCACATCCAAGGTATGCCGACGTCCTCTTGCTCTCTCATCAAGAAAATTGCCCGCAAATACCCGCTGCTCGATTTCTTTGAGTCCGGTATCGGCACTGATGGGAATCCCCTCTTCACGAACCAATTTCAAGCCGTTATAGTTCATCGGATTGTGACTGGCCGTCACCATAATACCGCCGTCCAAATGGTAATGGAAAGTTGCAAAATACACCATCTCCGTACCGCAACGACCGATATCATAGACTTGGACTCCACCGTCCAAAAGTCCCTCGCATACGGCATCCGCCAATGCCGGCGATGACTCGCGGATATCATAACCCACGGCTACTTTCTCGGCTTCATATTGATCCGCATACGCTCGTCCGACACGATATGCCAACTCTTCGTCCACTTCATTCGGCACTACACCACGAATGTCGTAGGCCTTAAAACCTGCTCTTGATCTATCCTTGAAATCCATTATCTTTCCCTTTCCAAACGTTTCAATACTTGTATATATCCGTCCGCGCCAAATTTCAACGATCTCTTCACCCTGCTGATAGTAGCCGAGCTGGCACCCGTCAACTCTTCAATGCGCTCATACTTTTCACCTTGGTACAAAAGCTGCGCTACTTCCAAACGCATACCGAAATCATGCAGTTCGGATATGGTACATAAATCTTCCAGAAATGCATATACTTCGGCAGTATTTTCCAAAGACAGAATCGCTGCCGCCAAGCGGTCCATTTGCGGACTTACCAAACGCGAATTGATACTCATCATCGGCCCTCCTTATTTTCTTTATTATAGCAAATAGTCAAAGAATTTCCTATACAACAAGGCTTTTAACAATAAAAGAGCCCCTCCTCTCGGAAGGACTCAAACAATTTACATGGAAACATCCCGCTTGCCGGTGAGTTTAAAGAAAATCAGCAAGCTGACGATACTGGTTACCGTCAAAATCGTCGAGAACGCGCTAGCATTGCCATAGTTCCCACGAATAACTTCCGTATAAATCGAAACAGTCAATGTTTGCGTGCGACTCGTGTAGAGAATGATGGAGCTGGACAATTCGCTGATGACGGTCACCCAGCTCATAATCGCACCGGATAATATTCCCGGTACCATCATCGGCAACAAAATCTTGCGGAAAGTCGTTGCATCGGAAGCACCGAGCGAGACCGCCGCTTCTTCTACACTTGGGGAGATTTGCCCGATAATCGCAGCCGTAGAGCGCACCGTATACGGCATACGACGAATCACATAGGAAATAATCAGAATCAAGGCAGTGCCCGACAATAAGACCGGCGGCTTGTTGAAGGCAAAGAGGAACGCAATCCCCAAGACCGAGCCCGGTACAATGTACGGGAACATCGTCACCGTATCGATGACGTTATTCAATATATTGCGATGCCGTACGGTAAGGTACGCTACCAAGACCCCGATCACCACAATGAGGAAAATGGCCGCCAAGCCCAAGGAGTAAGTATTCCATACCGCATTGGTATCTTTGGCAAAAATCGCGGCATAGCTTTCCAAGGAGTACCCTCCCGTATATACCTGGCCGCCATTGGTTGCCAAGAAACTCGTGTAAATAACGACCGCTTGCGGAATAATCGCCAAACCGACAAAGAAGTACACCACGGCATGCAAAAATACATTTTTGAGACCGCCGGCTTGAATCTTCTGCATCGGTTTCAAGGCCGTCATCGCGTGTGTCCCTTTCTCACTCAACAAACGTTGCGCGAAGAAGAGGAACATCGTCAAGACGATGACGATCAAACAAAGTGCTGCGGCAAAACCGTCATCACCGCCCACCTCACTCATGAATTGGTTGTAGACCAGAACCGGCATAGTTTTGAAACCTTCACCGATCAACATCGGCGTACCGAAGTCGGAGAACACGCGCATGAAGATCAATAGCGAGCCCGCCAGCAGTGTCGGCATCACCAACGGCACCACGATCCGGCGCAGGCGGGACAATTGCCCGGAACCGAGGCTCTCCGCCGCCTCAATCAACGAGGAATCCATGCTTTTCAGCGCCCCGCAGACATACATATAAATCAACGGGAAAGATTGCAAAGTAAATACCAATAAAATTCCGCTGAATCCGTAAATCCCCTGGTAGTGAAGCCCGAACATTTCATTCCACCAACGGGTCAATACGCCGCTACGTCCCAAGAGTTGGATCCAGGCATAGGCCCCGATGAAAGGCGGAGACAGATAGGAAATGACAATCAGAATATTGAGTCCGGCCGATCCCCAGATCCGATAGCGCGTCATAATATAGGCCATCGGCACGCCCAATACACCCGCCAAGAAAGTCGATATGACGGTGACTTCCAAGGAGTTGACCAAGGTCGACCAATAAAATTTCTTCGTGAAAAATTTTGCCAAGTAGTCCCCCGTCAATGCACCGGAGTTGGGATCGACGACCGCCTTGTAAAGGACGAGAACCATGGGCATCAAGATGAAAACCGCACAGAAAGCAAAAATAATCAAACTGACAGCCCACCACATTTTGCGTCCGGCGGTATTTGCTGTCTTATTCATACGCTCCTCCCCACCAAAGTGGTTTGGGTATCCGCGCGGAATACATTGGCTTTTTGTGCATCGACACGAACGAATAGGCGAGTGCCGTCGGCAAAAATTTCTTCGCGACTACGATCTTGAATCACTTCTGCGCGTTCGCCATTATCGAAACGCACAAAATAATGAGTCACCAGCCCCAAGAACACGGAGCTTTCAATCGTGACCGGAATACCGGGGCCTTCTTCATGCAAAGTCAATTCTTCCGGACGCGCCGACACGATGACATCCATGCCGTCCACCGCCTCCGTAGTCAGTCCGGTAAACACTTCCTGATAATCTTCGCGGAATTTCACTACCGTAGTATCGCCATCACGCTTCAAGGTCGCCGCGAGAGGATTGGACAGGCCGATGAACGATGCCACGAACATATTGGCCGGTCGCCGATAAATATGCACCGGCGAATCCACTTGCTGAATAACGCCGCCCTGCATAACGGCGATGCGATCCGAAACGGCCAACGCCTCTTCCTGGTCATGCGTCACATAGACGGTCGTGATGCCGATGCGATGCTGAATTTCCTTAATCGCATTGCGCATCTCTACGCGCAATTTGGCGTCCAAATTGGACAGCGGTTCATCCATCAGCAAGACTTCCGGCTCAATGACGATCGCTCTGGCCAATGCCACACGTTGCTGCTGCCCGCCGGACAATTTGACCGGCATCCGATCCGCCAGATGGTCGATCTTGACCACCCGCAAAATATCTGCGACCGCCGCATCGATTTCCGCCTGGCTCTTGCCTCGCATTTTCAAACCGAAAGCGACATTCTCACGAACCGACATATGCGGAAAGATGGCATAGTTCTGGAAAACCATGCCCATATTTCTTTTGTTGGTCGGAATATCATTGATCACCTTGTCGTCGACTCGGATCTCGCCGCCCTCGATAGAGTTAAAGCCGATAATCATCCGCAAAAGAGTTGTCTTGCCACATCCCGACGGGCCCAATAATGTAAAGAACTCTCCCGGTTTAATCGCGAGCGACACATCGCGGATTACGATGTCATCACCATATTTCTTGACCACTCGATCAATATCAATCGCTACACTCACCTTGTTGCCTCCATCTACAGAAAAGAGGCCCTCGCCTGCGCGAAGGCCTCACATCAGACTATTTCGAATTTTCCAAATGCTTATTCCATTCTGCGACTACTTTAGGTTTATTTTCTGCTACCCATTTTTCATCATAGTTCGGGAACAATTTTACTTGCGACTGCGGCGTCATGTACGAAGCCAATTTTGCACCTTCACGCAACGGACGCACCGTCAGGTTTTCGCCGACCATGTTCTGGATCTTTTCGCTCAACATATAGTCCACAAATTTCTTGGCATTTTCCATATGTTTGGCACCTTTGATGATCTGTACAGATTCACCCGGGAAAATAGCGCCTTCCGCCGGGAATACAACTTGTACATGGGCACCGTTCTTCACATAATTCGCTGCCGGATCTTCCCAAGTCAGACCGACTGCATATTCGCCGTCGGCAACCCCTTTGTGTACAGCACCGGAGCTATTGAGGAATTTACCGTCCACATTGGCGATAAACTTATCGACAAATGCCCAGGCTTCCGGACTCATCGGATCATGATCCTTGCCATGCGCATACAACATCGCCATCAGGGATTGGAATGCCGAGCTGGAGTTCGCCGGATCTCCCATGGCAATCTTGCCTTTCAATGCCGGGTTCAACAAATCTTCAAAACTCTTCACTGCCACCGGGCTCACATCCGTATTGACAATCAAGACGGTCGGATCTGCAAATGCCGGGCTGAAATAGCCGCTCTTGTTACGAGCCGAAGGAATCATATGTTTATCTTCCGGCGACACATATTTTTCAAAAAGATTTGCTTTCGAGGACAACATGGTTTCATCCGCTGCCCACAAAATATCTCCTTGCGGATTATCTTTTTCCGATTCCACACGTTTTACGATCGGACCTGTGCCGGCAACTACCAATTCCACCTTGATACCGGTGTCCTTTTGGAAGTTCTCGATCACCATATTATTCAACTGCTCCGAACGCGCGGTATAGACCACCAACTTGTTATCGGAAGCGCCTCCTTGAGCCGGCTGTTTGCTTTCGCCACCGCCACAACCGGCGATCACGGCAGACATCAATGCCACGCCCATCAATTTGACCAAACGTTTCGAATGGAATTTCATAATAATCCTCCTCAGTAAAAGCTTATCGAATAGTGAAAGCTTATCTAATATCTGTCCTTATAATAGCATATACCATAAATTTTTACTAGCTTTTTACAAGCTTTGCTACAAAAAATCCCTTTGCAACACCGCTGTGTCATACTTCTTTTCTCCGCCGGTGATAACTCCGATTCATCCCCCACGGAACGAATAAATCCGAATCATGACCCATTCGGAAAATTAGCGTATACTATTTACGGATAATTCATGTGTTTTCTGCATTACTTCTGTTACCCATCCATTCACAGAAGCGAACTAAAAAATTTTTTCTCGTTTCATAGTTCGTCTTTTCAAAGAAAAACACGGAGTCGATACTCCGTGTCTTATCCATGTGATTTATTTCTTTAAATGTTTGCTGCCGCGTTGTGTCATCGGGATGCCGGCTTGGCAAAGCGGACAATTGTCCGGTTCATAGGTGGTCACATCCAAGTGCAAGAGCGCTTCGACCGGTTCGCCTTGCACTCCGAAATCGGCCTTGCCGCCGGAACGATCCACCAAGAGACCGACACCGATCAATTCCGCACCTGCCGCACGTACGACTTCCACTACTTCGCGTACCGATCCACCCGTGGTGACAATGTCTTCCACCACCAGGACTTTCTCACCCGGTGCCAATTTAAAGCCGCGACGCAATGTCATCTTGCCATTTTCTCGTTCCGTGAAAATGGCTCGTGTTCCCAATTCTTTGCCGACTTCATGTGCGAGAAGAATTCCGCCCGTCATCGGCCCGAGGACGGTCTGTACCCCTTTGCCCTGAAATCTTTTGGCCAATTCCTTGCAAAGCGTTTCCGTATATTTCGGATGTTGCAATACATTAAATTTTTCTACATACAAAGGGCTATGCAAGCCGGAAGTCAGAAGGAAATGACCTTCCAAAATAGCTTCCGTTTCTTTCAATAACGAACGTACTTCTTCTTCTCTCATTGGCAATCCTCCTCAATCTCTTGATATATCATTCGTGCCGCTGCTACCGGATCGACCGCCTGCGTGATCGGGCGGCCGATCACCAAGCGGGACGCGCCGTCCCGCAAAGCCTGTGCCGGTGTGGCAATACGTTTCTGATCATCCGTTTGCGCAAACGCCGGACGAATCCCCGGCGTAACGATCAGGAAATCCTCGCCGATCTCCTTGCGCAAGATCGGCGCTTCCTGCGGCGACGCCACCACGCCGTCCAGGCCGGCCTCCTTGGCCAACTTGGCCAAGCTGACGACATGCTCGGCGATCGGCAAATGGCCGCCAATCTCCTGCCAGCCGGTTTCATCAAAGCTCGTCAGGGCCGTGATCGCGATGATCTGCGGCCGCTCGACACCGAGGTCGGCCGCCGTGTGTCGGGCCGCAGCAGCGGCTGCGGCCATCATGGCCCGACCGCCCTGGGCGTGAATACTGACCAAGTTTACCCCCAACCGGGTCAAGGCCGCCACACTGTGCGCTACCGTATTGGGAATATCGTGCAATTTCAAATCCAAAAAGATTTTTTTCTGTTCCTCTCGCAAGAAACGAATCGTCTTTCGGCCTGCACTATAGTATAACTCCATACCTACCTTGTAGTACGCAATTTCATCTCCCAAGGTATGCACCAAGTTCTGCATCTTCTCAAAATCATCCACATCCAACGCCGCAATAATTCTATCGTCCGCCATATGTCACCTCACAAAAAAAGACCTCTCCCCGGGAGAAGTCACGCTACCTATCTTCTCGGTCTCCCGTACCGAATTAAAGACGTGTCGCCGCAAAAAAAAGGCCGCCTTTGCGACCTTACGCATCACAACTGAATACCGAAGTAGTTCAGAGCCATGACAATTAAAATTCCCATTGCAGATTCCTCCCGACAAAAAAGGTTCCTATTGCTAGGCTCCAAAACACCAGTACTTTTTAAGTCAGATAAAGTATAAAACACCTCACCGGAAAATGCAAGCATTTTTTCCTTGAAAAAAAGAATTTTTATTTTCCTCAAAAAACTCCCCATTAGCGGTACATATGCCAATGGGGAATGCCCTTTCTATAGGGTTATATTC
>JAEZZT010000033.1 GCA_023418435.1 Bacillota bacterium
CTTCTGCACTTGTGCGACCAATTCGTCGGTGCGCGGCCCCAAGAACATAATCCCCCGCAATTGAATCTTGGCATATTCCAGCATCTCCAACACCCAGTGCACATCGATCGCCGATTGACGATAGGCAATAATGATCAAAGCACGTTGGCCCTCCAATTTTGAGCCATAGCGTACCATTGCTTTTGCCAAGCGCTCCCGGTTCAATCGTTGCGCATTTTCCACCAACTCCGGACGACCGATGAAAGTACCAAAATGCTCCAACCAGGCATACGTCGCAGCGATCCCCACCGGATAATCCTGCGGAAAGTATGGAACTCCGAGATGTTTCTCTACTTGTTTGGCCAATTTTTCCATCCAGGCATAGGCACGAGTTGATCCGCCCAAAGGCAAGGTCCAGCGGGAGGATCCCAGATTTTCTATTTCTTGGCGGGATGCATAGGCCGGAAAACGTTGCTGCACTTCAATCTCGAATCCTTCCAACAAACTGCGCACATCTTTGGCATTGCGTGAATACGGTCCTCCTTTTTCTCCGAGCACACAAATACCGCCATCTCGATTCGTACACGGCTTGGCAAAGCGTTCAATCAGAGCTACCGACGCTTCATAAAAGCCGCCGTAGTATTCCCCGTCGAGAAATCCTCGCCCTTCCACACAGATAATCGGAATGCCCAATTCCTCTTCCTTGGTTTGACAAACACCGGCAGAGTCATCGCCGATCACTCCGCTGACACAGGAATTGGCGACCACGATATACTCCGGTCGATAATGCTCGGCAACGTAGTCAATACATTTCCCCAATAGTGCCGCACCACCGAATATGGTATGCTTTTCCTCGATTTGGGTAGCTACCAAGGGTGCTGTATAGTCATCGATGGCCGGTTCCCCGGCGCTCAGGTCCGAGTAATAATTATACAGATCCATCGTGCCCGTCACATGCGTACACGCTTTGGGTGCATGATAAATTACCGCCACCCCCGGGTTGTGTGCTACGGCACGCCAAACCCCCGGCATCGAACAGCTGCAGCCGTCATTACCCAAAATGGGACGCCGCTTATTGACTGCCATAGTGATACACCATTGCTTCCAATTCTTCAAAACTCATCGGTTTAGGAATACAATCGCTTTGATTATGCCAAATTTCCTCCGCCAAATCCCGATACACTTTTGCCTGTGCTGATTCCTGTGCATATTCCAAAACCGTTTGACGACGTATTTCGGCCTGCTGTACCACCGGATCACGCGGTATAAATTTAATCAACTTGGTCTGCAAGCGAGCGGCAAAGGCTTCGATCAATTCCATCTCCCGATGCACATTACGGCTATTGGCGATGATGCCGCCCAATCGTACTTTGCCTCGACCGGCAAATCTGGCCACTCCTTTGGCGATATTGTTCGCCGCATAGAGCGCCATCATTTCTCCGGAAGTGACGATGTAGATTTCCTCCGCATATCCTTCCCGAATCGGCACGGCAAAACCACCGCAAACCACGTCGCCGAGTACATCATAGAGAATCACATCCGGTTCTCCCACCGCATCCAAGGCTTCCAAAGTCTGCAAGGCCACGATGATCCCACGCCCCGCACAACCGACGCCGGGCTCGGGTCCACCGGCCTCAATGCAACGTACTCCGGCAAATCCTTCATGCACAACATCTTCGTAAGCGACATCCTCGCCCTTGACCTTGACGACATCGAGCACTGTTCCTCGACAATTTTCCCCCAGCAATAATCTCGTCGAGTCATTCTTCGGGTCGCAGCCGATTTGGCAAACTTTCTTTCCCGACAAAGCCAATGCAGCAGAGATATTCGACGAGGTCGTCGACTTGCCTATGCCGCCTTTGCCGTAGATCGCTATTTTCTTCATCATCTCACCCTTTTCTAAAAAACAAAAAGAGGACAAAGGTGTCCTCTTGTTTAGTTGCCTTCCTATCACTCGTAGGTCACCGGTACTCTGCGTCAGGCAGTTCTCCTGGCTTAGATTCATTGCTTACCCGCCTTCCCGATAACTCAGTGGCATATGGGCTCGCTCCTCTTACAGTGGCGGGACCGCACCGGCTTGAACCGGTTTCTCTATTAAGTCTATACACCTGACGTGCATATATACTATTTAAATTTATAGTATCATGCATATTCAAGAGTGTCAATTTATCACGCAAAGGTATGACGATACCGCAACATGATAGTCCGCGGATCCGTATAGTACAAGGAAGAGTCACTATCGCGACTGATATTGCGACGATTCAGTATATTGTACACATCCAAGGACAGTGCGTCATTTTCCGTCACTCGGTAGCCGACGTGCAACGACAACTCTTCAAAGGGAGAAATTCCATAAGGTCGTTGTCCGGCAAACACGCCGAATAACGAAGCATCCCAAGCATCTTTATGGAATTGGATACCGCTCGTCACTTGCAATTTCGGGAATGGACGTATCCAAGGAAGCCCTTTGAGCTCCTGGCTTTGCGGATCCGAGTAGGAAACTCCCAAATTCCAATGCCAATTCTCATTTATCTGATGGCCCCACTCCGCTTCTATACCCTTGTTTTTGAATTCTCCCAGGTTACGCACGATCGGATCTTGTCCCGGCTGACGAGAGACTTTGATTTTATTATCCAAATGAATATAGAAAGCCGCTAGACGCAGACTGTCTTTCTCCCAATTGGCTTTGTAGCCCACTTCATAATTCCAACCCGTTTCCGGTTTCAAATTATGTGCAACTTGAGTTCGGAAATAGTCCGAAAGCTTGGGCAGTTGGAATGATTTTCCGATATTCGTGTACAACACTTCATGGTCGGACAAGCGATATAACTGCTGCCATTGCGGTAACCACACTTGATGACTTTTGATCCCATCATGCGTGTGGTGATACCGCAGTCCGAATATCTGCGTATATTGCGGATTGATATTCCATGTGTATTGACCATAGACACCATATTGAGTCCGATCTTCCCGATCATGCGCATTGGCGTTGGAAAGGCCGCGATATTTTTCTTTTTCCACCATGGTTCCCAAGATAAAGCTGTCTTGGTTTGCGCGTACCGACCATTCATTTTGAATATCGATTCCGTATCGATTCGATTGGTAGTTGGAGGCACTGGCTTCGTTACGTCCATCATAATAATGGCTCACGTAATGTCTCTTCCGGTCCGCATAAAATACATTGGCTTTCAACCCCTCGTGATGATAAGCCGCTGTGAGATAGTTGTTTTTTATATTCCAGACGCCATCGTAAGAAGCCGCCGCACGTTTTTTCGGATCCTTAGCCAAAGAAGTTCTTCCCCAAACGGAAGTCGTTTCGGAATGATTGTACATCACCGACCAATTTTCATTGGGATGCCAATTGGCAAAAAAGTTCTCCCTCGTACTGGCCTGGCGATGACCATATGTGCTGGCCAGAGATGGCATGGAAGGTCTCTTTCCTCCGGGTGTTGCCGGTGTTGCCGGTGCTGCCGTTCCGCCGCTGCTCGGCTTGCCGCTCATCTTTTTACCCGCATTTCCACGCATCGCCATCCCCATTTTTTTGTCGGCTGTCGCCTTGCTGCTCCCCATCGTTTTCCCGGAAGGCATTTGCGGTCGTTTACCCATCATGGAAGCGGCAGTAATCGGAGTAGTGGGTGACATGGGGCCGATCCACTCCTTCGTATAGCCGACAGAAAATGTCTTCGTCGAAAATTTGACATGTGCATCTTTATTGCCATGCGATCCATAGCCCAACTCGACATTGATCTGCGGATCATTTGCCTCTTTCGTAATAATATTAACCACGCCGGCCATGGCTTCCGGTCCATATAAAACGGATCCCGCCCCTTTGACCACTTCAATCTTGGCAATCGTCGATTTATCGATACTGCTCAGCGGGCTGGTTCCATTGGATGCAATCGGCATCCCGTTGAGCAAGATCACGGCTCCTCGTTCCACACCGCGCATATTCAACTTCGTATCATGATTGCCGAAATCAATACCGCCGGCACCGAAAGAGTTGAAATAAACTCCCGGTGTATACTTCAAAGCCTCATACACATTTCTGGCCCCGGAAGCATCCATATCCTCCGCGGTGACCACCGACACGGCTGCCGGAATTTCCAAATCTTTGCGTTCCGTTCGCTGCGCCGTGACTACCACCGGATCCAAATCATAGGCGGCTCGTACACCTCCCACCGCCGCTACGGCCAAGAGCGTACAAATCGCTAATTGCACCCCTTTTTTCATTGTATTCCCTCCTCCGGAAACATCTATCATTACAAAACTAAATCTATTTTTTATTATACGCTTCCAGCGAGAAAAGTATACGAAATTCCTTATTATTTTTATTTCCGTGAATCCATGTTCATTTGACATAATGCGAAAAAACATTTCCTTTTTTATCATCGTTTTTGATAAATCGGATTCGTCCGACTAAAAAAGAGCCCGTAGGCTCTTTTTAAAATTGATGTCGTATCGTCAACAGGAAGTTGCGCGGACGTTCTTTCCACATATATGTCTGAGTATAGTTTTCCTTGTCCAAAATATTGCGAATCGTCAAATTCATTTGCGTCGTATCGCTAAGTTGGTAACCTACCGTGGCATTGAGACTGAACCGGCTCGGCAAGTGTGATGTACCGTAATCCGCCTTGCGGTTGTTATCTTGGCGACGAGCCTCCAAAAAGCCATCCATACCGGCCGACCATCTATCTTTTTGATAGTACCAGCCGATTTGCCCCTGCATTTTGGCTTCCAATTGTGTCCATGGAGAGTTTTCTTTTTCCTGGGCCTTGGGATCTTGGAAAGTGGCGCCGGCATACCAACTGAAATATTTATTGACATTTTGGCGATATTCCAATTCCACACCCTTGTTTTTAAAATGACCACGATTGATTTGGATCTGCGACTCTCCATCCAAC
>JAEZZT010000095.1 GCA_023418435.1 Bacillota bacterium
TAAACAGTACGATTCGACAACAAATTGAAATGCTGAAAAATCATACCGATATGCTTGCGCTCTTCTCGCAATTGGCTCTCACTCATCTGCGTTAGGTTCTTACCATCCACATACACTTCTCCTGTAGTGGGTGGCTCTAACATATTAATACAACGAATTAGTGTCGATTTTCCTGCGCCAGAAAGACCAATAATGCCACATATTTCTCCTTCTGCAATCTCAATATCAATATCGGCTAAAGCTTCTACTCGCGCTGGCCCATCATAGACTTTACCAATGCGATGCAATCTAATCATTCTATCACTCCTTTTCCGGATACTAAAAAATCTCTTCATACAAATGAAGAGATGGCTCCGGTATCTTCATCTGTCAGGATTGCTCCCGTCGGAATTGGCACCGTTCTCGAAGAGTGGTTGCCGCGACATCATCGGGCCGGTCCCTCTGTCGCTCTGGATGAATTTCAGTTATCCGTATGTATTTGTTGCAGATGATTATAACATTGGCATCAAAAGATGTCAAATATTTCTTTTCCCCTTTTTAAAATATATCCGGATTATTTTATAACTACATTATGATAGATACATAATATGTACCTACACATATCCCTGCTGCTCTCTACTCCGCCTAGAAAAAACATCTTGTTTGATAAAAGCCCGGCAAGCCCTGTAGTTCTGATATTATGCTTTATATTTATCATAGTGATAACAACTATATATAGATTAAAATTGATTTTTCGATTGTCAAGACACACTACATATAGTATACTGAAAAACAAGAATTCTAGTCTTTCAGACTCAATAAATATCAATAAAGGAAGCCAAAGGAGGAGCAGGAAAACCATGTTACAGGTGGTAAAACGTGACGGTCAAAAAGTGGATTTTGATCGTTCCAAAATTACGATCGCAATCGAAAAAGCGATGAACAGTTCGAGTGGTGTATACGAAATCGGTCAAGCGGACAAAATCGCTTGGGAAATCGAGCAGGAAGCTCGTGCACAGGAAAAACCATTATCCATTTACGATATCGAGGATAAGGTCTACTATAAATTGCTCGAAAACAACAATCCCGCCACTGCGCGTGCCTATGAAAACTATAAAGCCGTGCAGTCTTTCAAGCGCCATGAAAACACCACGGATGTGGATATTTTCGGCTTGTTGAACAAGAGCAACATCGCGGTCCTGGATGAAAACTCGAATAAAGACGCGCAAGTAGTTTCCACCCAACGTGACTTGATCGCCGGCGAAGTTTCCAAAGACATTGCCCGTCGTAAGTTGATTCCTGCCGATATCGTGGAAGCCCATGATAGCGGTGCCATCCACTTTCATGACATGGATTACATTATCCAGCCCATGTTCAATTGCTGCCTGATCAACTTGGAGGACATGCTGACCAACGGTACCGTCATCAACGGTAAAAAGATCGACTCCCCCAAGTCGTTCCAAGTCGCATGTACGGTAACCACCCAGATCATCGCCCAGGTCGCCAGCGGCCAATACGGCGGCCAAAGCATCAACGGCATTGATCGCATTCTCGCTCCTTTTGTACGCAAATCCTATCAAAAAATTCTGGCTGCCGTAGTTGAAGAACAACAGGAAATCTACGGTATCGAGCCGGATATGGAAAAAGCGGAAGAAATTGCCTGGAAACGCACCCGCAAAGAAGTCAAAGACGGCATTCAAACCATTCAATACCAAATCAATACCTTGATGACTACCAATGGTCAAGCCCCCTTCGTGACTTTGTTCATGTACTTCCAACCGGGTTACGAATATGAAAAAGAAGCCGCTTTGATTACGGAAGAAATTTTGGCGCAACGTTTGGAAGGTGTCAAGAACGAACAGGATGTCTACATCACTCCTGCGTTCCCGAAATTGATCTACGTGCTCGACGAACACAATGTACGCCCCGGCACTCCGTACTACTACTTGACGGAATTGGCGGCTGCTTGTACCGCGAAACGCATGTATCCGGACTATATCTCCGCGAAGAAGATGAGAGAAAATTACGAAGGCAATGTCTTCAGTCCGATGGGCTGCCGTTCCTTCCTCGGTCCTTGGAAAAACGATGCCGGCGAATACGTTTTCGATGGCCGTTTCAATATGGGCGTGGTGTCGTTGAACTTGCCGCAAATCGGCATTTTGGCCGGCGGCTCGGAAGAAAAATTCTTCCAAATTTTGGATAAACGTCTCCAACTCTGCTACAAAGCATTGATGTTGCGCTATGACTTGCTCAAGGAAGTCACCAGCGATGTTTCTCCGATCCACTGGCAATATGGTGCCATTTCGCGTTTGGGCAAAGGCGAAAAAGTATATCCGCTCCTGCAGAATGGCTATGCTACCATTTCGCTCGGCTATATCGGCGTATACGAAGCGACTAAATTGATCACCGGCGAATCGCATACCGATGAAAAAGGCCGCGTCTTTGCTGAAAAATTGATGAAACGTCTGCGTCAAGCTACCGATACATGGAAAGCACAAACCGGCCTCGGTTTTGCACTCTATGGCACTCCGGCAGAAAGCTTGACCAACCGTTTCTCTTCGATCGATCGCAAACGTTTCGGCGAAATTCCGGATATTACCGACAAAGGCTACTACACCAACAGCTACCATGTCGATGTCCGCGAAGATATTACGGTCTTTGATAAATTCCGTTTCGAGTCCGAATTCCAGAAATTGTCGACTGGCGGTTGCATCTCTTATGCGGAGATTCCGAACATGACCGGCAATGTGGAAGCGGTGCTCACGATGATGGGCTTTATTTACGACAACATTTCCTATGCGGAATTCAACACCAAATCCGACTACTGTCATGAGTGCGGTTTTGATGGCGAAATCATCTGCAATGGCGACGTGGAATGGGAATGCCCGCGTTGTCACAACAAAGATCGCAACAAACTCACCGTTATCCGCCGTACCTGCGGTTACTTGGGTGAAAACTTCTGGAACGAAGGCCGTACGAAAGAAATTCGCGACCGCGTCATGCATATCTAAGAGGCTGTCATGCGTTACGGACAAATCAGGCGCTATGACATCGCCAATGGTGAGGGCATTCGCGCCAGTATATTTGTCACAGGCTGTACGCATAAATGCCCCAATTGCTTCAATGAAGAATATCAGGACTTCCAAGCGGGCCAAGAGTGGACGGACACACAAACTCAGGAAATTATCGATTACGTTTCCGACCCGAATGTGTCCGGCCTCACCCTCTTGGGCGGAGAACCCATGCAAAATGTCGAGGGATTGCGCTCGGTCGTACGAGCAGTACGTGCCGCCCAACCTACGAAGACGATTTGGGTTTACTCCGGATACACTTGGGAAGAAATTCTCGCCGATGAAAATCGCCTCTCACTACTCCGACTCTGCGATGTCTTGGTAGACGGCCGTTTCATCGACGCCTTGCGAGATCCCGCCCTACGATTCCGCGGTTCATCCAATCAGCGCGTTATCGATATTGCCAAATCCCTATTGGCAGGCGAAGTCATTCTTCATGTCGATGTACATACCGGTAAAACAATGTAAGAGCTCTACGGAGCTCTTTTTCATTGCGCTTTGACGATATATCCAAAGAGCCGGCAAAACTTATACATTTCTACTAACTATTATTTTTAATTTACTTTCCCCGTGGGTTTGCTATACTAGTAGAAAGGGTATGATGTATTCCGGATATCTCTATTTCCCCATCGGTAGACCCATGGTCGTATACACTTAAGTGTTATATTGTTTGAGAGTTACAGCTTTTCTGATTGTTTTCCGGCAAGTAATTACACTCTCAGTCTAACGTCATACTCTTTCCATAACAAAAGACCTCGCGCAATGGATCCGATGATCCCGCCGAGGTCTTTTTTATGTATGTTGAGTTAGACAATTTCCGCGTTCTTGGTTTCCGGAATGAAGATGGCGACAACAAAGGCTGCCGTGACATAGATCCCGCAGAGGATCAACAATGCCCAACCGAACGAGTAAGCCTGAGCCAACATCCCGATAATCCAAGGTGCCAAACCGCCAACGGCACGCCCGGTATTGAAGATGAAATTTTGTGCCGTCGAGCGAGCATCCGTCGTGTAGTTTTCCGACAAAAGCGCTCCGTAGCCGGCGATCATACCATTGCAGAAGAAGCCGAGGACGGCACCGCCGATCAAGAGTCCCAGCGGTGTTTGCAAACCGGAGTAAACATACACCATCAACGCCGACAAAATATAGAACGCCATGTACGGACGTTTCCGACCGAAACGGTCACAAAGTGCACCGAATGCATAGATACCGATAATCATGCCGACCACGGTCACGACCATCCAGCCGGCCATGGATCCCGTTGTCAGTCCATGTTCTTTCAACAAAATCGTGGGCAACCAGACCATGATGCCATAGTACCCGAAGTTCTGTACCGAAGTCATGAACATGAGCGCAATCGTCACAATCGATTTACGCGGTGATTCAAATAGATGAACCAAGGGGAAGGTCTGCGCTTCCTTGAGTTCTTCTTTTTCCGCGGACGAAATACTGCCTGACTTTGCTTTTTCTTTCAACGCCTTTTTCTCTGCTTGGCGCTTTACCCACATCGGCGGCTCTTGCAAGCCCATTCGAGACCAAGCCGCGAACAATGCCGGCAATGTCCCCACCAGGAACAATGTCCGCCAACCGTAATTCGGCAAAATATAGCCGGCCAACAGTGCCGCTAAAACAGCACCTGCCTGCCAACCCATGGCCACTCCGCCGGTCGCTCTTGCCCGTTTGGCTGCCGGCCAAGTTTCCGCCACCAGTGTCATACCGATGCCGAACTCGCCGCCCAAGCCCAAACCGGCCAAGAAACGGAATATTTCCAAATGCCCCGGCGTATCCGCAAAGGCGCAAGCTCCCGTAAAAATGGAGAACAATAGGATGGTCCACGAAAATACTTTGACACGTCCGTAATAGTCTGCCAAGACACCGAAGAGGTATCCCCCCAAGACGGCACCGATCAAGGTATACGTGGCGATCAAGCCGCCTTCACCGAAATTCAGTCCGAATTCACCGACAATAGCGGCCATGGCAAAGGATAGAATCAACATATCCAAACCATCCATCGCATACCCGGCAATCGCCGCCCACATCATTTTCCATCTCGTTCGGCGATCCACACCGGTTTCTTCAAACTCCAATTGTTCCAATTCTGCTTGCGTCATCTTATCCTCCTCAACAAAAAACGGCTACCGCCGACGCGGAGCCGTTACTTACATAACAAATGAGCGACTTCCTTGTCGGCCTCACGGGACCGAATTAAAGGTTCGTACCTTATTCATTATACTGACTGACTATACAAATGTCAATTGAAAAATAATACATCGACCGGAATCGTCACGGATGCTTGGACGGAGCTTCGCCGGCCTCTTGCAATGCCTGCTGTTTCTCGTGTTTCTCCATGCGCAGGAAATCATACACTGCCTGTGCCGAGCGCTTGTTCATGCCTTCCACGGCCGCCAAATCTTCCGGAGAGGCTTGTTTCATCGCGTCCAGACTGGGAAATGCTTTCCACAGTGCATTGCGACGTTTCGGACCGATGCCTTCCACATGGTCCAAAATCGATTGAAAATTCCGCTTGCTCCGCAATTTGCGATGATACGTAATCCCGAAACGATGTACTTCATCACGCACCAATTGCAGCAATTGCAACGCCGGCGAACGTCGATCCAATTGGATCGACTCTTTTTCGCCTTCGACGAAAATCTCCTCCAAGCGCTTCGCCAGGCCGATCACCGGCACCTGCACGCCGCACTCGCGAACCACCGGCAAGGCGGCATTCAACTGCCCCTTGCCGCCGTCAATGACGATCAAATCCGGCAACGGCCACTCGGGATGATTGCCATAGCGACGCGCCATAATCTCCCGCATAGAGCCAAAATCGTCGGGTTTGCCCTGTACCGTTTTCAATTTGAAGCGACGATACTCCTTGTTGGCCGGACGACCATCGATGAGCACCGTCATGCCGGCGACGGTCTCCGCTCCCTGAATATGACTGATGTCGAAGCATTCGATTCGCTCCGGGATATTGGGCAGATCCAGGACCCCCGCCAATTCCCGCAAAGCACCTTCTTCCTTAGCCAAACGATGCTGCCATTGCAACTCTCTGTCCGCCAAGTATTTTTCCGCATTTTCATGCGCCATATCTTTAAGGCTGCGCTTGAACCCTCGTTCCGGTACCAGAATCTTGACCTGGCTACCTCGCAATTCGCTCAGCCAATCCATCAAAAGCACGGCTTCGTCCGGCAATTCGGCCACCACCACTTCACGAGGAATGCGTTCCGCTCCGTCGACATAGTATGTCTTCATAAAGCCGGACAATACCTCCGTCTCGCTCTGGCCTTCCGTACCGGTTACCATGAAGTTTTCCTTCCCGACCAATTTCCCGTCGCGCACCAACAACACAACCACACCGACTTTGGTATCTTGCCTTGCCAAACCGATGACATCCATTTGTCCTTCGCCGGCAACGATGTGTTGGCGCTCCTGCACCGAACGCAAGGCAGCCAGGCGATCCCGCCATTGCGCGGCCTCTTCAAACTTCATTTCCTCCGCCGCAATTTCCATGCGACGAGTCCAATCTTTCAGCAACGCAGTATTTTTACCGGCAAAGATGCCCGCGACTTCTTCCGCCATGGCATAGTATTCCTGCTGCGGTACCCAGCCCATGCAGGGCGCCTGACAACGCCGCAAATGATACTGCAAACAGGGCCGGCGCACTTTCATCGAACGGCATGTGCGCAGGGGATACAGCCCGCGGATCGTTTTCAATGTCCGCGAGACTGCTCCCACATCCGTATACGGTCCCAAGTAACGTGCTCCGTCCCGTTGCAAACGCCGTGTCAGGAACACGCGGGGGTATTCTTCCTGCAAGGTGATCTTCAAGTAGGGATAGGTCTTGTCATCACGGAGTAAAATATTATACTTGGGATGCAATTCCTTGATCAGGTTGCATTCCAAGATCAATGCTTCCATTTCCGTCTTGGTCAAAATAATATCCACATCCACGGCATGATTCATCATGGCCGTGACCTTGGCGCTCTGGCGTACATCGTTGCGCACATAGGAGCGCACCCGATTCCGCAAATTCACCGCCTTGCCGACATAGATAATTTTGCCGAAACGATCTTTCCAGCGATACACTCCCGGCGTAGTCGGCAACGCATCGAGCTTGGCTTGTAGCTCCGTACTCACCTCACGCATCTTGCTTCTCCTGCAATTCTCGCGTGCGTGCCAAGACCGGCGCCAAGTACTTGCCCGTATACGAACCGGCCACCTTGGCGACCTCCTCCGGCGTGCCGGTCGCCACGATCCGACCACCGCCGCTGCCTCCTTCCGGCCCGAGATCAATGATCCAGTCCGCCGTCTTGATGACATCCAAGTTGTGCTCGATGATAACGACCGTATCACCGCCGTCCACGATGCGTTGCAAGACTTCCATCAACTTGTGAATATCCGCCACATGCAATCCCGTCGTCGGCTCGTCCAGAATATACAAAGTCTTGCCGGTACTGCGTTTGGCCAACTCGGTCGCCAATTTCACACGTTGCGCTTCACCGCCGGACAATGTGGTTGCCGGCTGTCCCAAACGAATATAGCCCAAGCCTACATCCTGCAAAGTTTGCAATTTACGAGCAATGGCCGGATGATTGGCGAAAAACTCTACCGCCTCATCCACCGTCATTTCCAAGACATCGGAAATATTTTTGCCCTTGTATTTCACTTCCAGCGTTTCCCGATTGTAACGTGCGCCATGACACACTTCACAAGGCACATACACGTCCGGCAGGAAATGCATCTCTATCTTGATGATGCCGTCTCCCTTACAAGCCTCACAACGACCTCCGGAAGTATTGAAGCTGAAACGCCCCGGTTTGTAGCCGCGCAGCTTTGCTTCCGGTGTCTGACTATAGAGCTCACGGATCGGCGTGAATACCCCCGTGTAAGTCGCCGGATTGGAGCGAGGCGTCCGCCCGATCGGTTGCTGATTGATGTCGATAATCTTGTCGATATGTTCCGCACCTTCGATACCGCTATGTGCGCCGGTCCGATGATAGGAACGATGCAAGCGATTGGCCAGGCCCTTGTAGAGAATTTCGTTGATCAGAGTACTTTTGCCGGAACCGGATACGCCCGTCACCACGGTCATCGCGCCCAAGGGAAAACTCACATCGATGTCCTGCAAATTGTTTTCTCGTGCACCGCGAACCACGAGCGAGTTCCCGTTGCCGGATCGCCGCTCTCTCGGTAGCGGAATGAATTTCTCTCCTTTGAGATACTGTCCGGTCAATGACTCCGGCACCGCTTCCACTTCCGCCAAAGTTCCCTGTGCGACGACTCGCCCACCGTACTCGCCGGCACCGGGTCCGATATCCACGATATAGTCCGCCGCTCGAATCGTGTCTTCATCATGTTCCACCACGATGAGCGTATTGCCGATATCCCGCAAACCTTCCAAAGTGGCGAGCAAGCGGTCGTTATCCCGCTGATGCAGACCGATCGACGGTTCATCCAATATATACAACACGCCGACCAATCCCGAACCGATTTGCGTGGCCAGGCGAATCCGTTGTGCCTCGCCGCCGGACAAAGTGCCCGCCGAACGGGCCAACGTCAAGTACCCCAACCCTACATCTGCGAGAAATCCGATGCGCGCCTCCAGCTCTTTGCGTATTTGCTGCGCAATCATGGCCTCTTTCTCGGAAAGCTCCAGCTGCGCCATGAAATCCCGAATCTCGGCAATCGACAAACAAGTCAACTCGTGAATATTCAAACCGCCGACACGAAACGCCAGAACTTCCGGCTTCAAACGAGCGCCATGACATTCCGGACAAGGTGTCTCCGTCATATATGTTTCCAACTCTTCCCGTTGACTATTGGAGTACGCCTCCCGCCAACGTCGTTGTACCATGGGGATGACCCCTTCGAAAGGCCGCTGATAGCGTTTCACTTCCCCACGCAAATTTTCGTATGTAAAATGGAACAATCGCTCCGTTCCATATTGTAATTCTTCCTGTCCCTCCGGCGGCAAATCCGCATAGGTGCTGTCCAAGGTCAGTCCGTAGGATGCCAGAAAAGGTTCCAACTGCGCCATGAACCAGGAGTTCGGGTTGACCGAAAGTGCTCGTACCGCTCCTTCCCGGAACGAAACATGCTCATCCGGCAAAATCAGGCCGAAATCCGGCTCCAGACTGGCCCCCAAACCGGTACAAACCGGACAGGCTCCCACCGGGCTGTTGAAAGAAAACAAGCGAGGCTCCGGCTCAGGCAATGAAATCCCGCACTCGGGACATGCAAAATGACGGCTGAAGACATGCTGCGGGCC
>JAEZZT010000108.1 GCA_023418435.1 Bacillota bacterium
ATGTTATTCGATACACATGCGCATCTCTATGATGAGAAATTTCAGTATGATCGTGAAGAAATGTTGGCCCAAGTATTCACTACCGTGGAACATGTAGTGGTACCGGGCGAGGATCGTGAAACATCTCTTCGGGCCTTGGAGTTGGCTCATCAATATCCGCAAATATATTGTGCCGTCGGCTATCATCCTCACTTGGCCGCGCAAATGACGGAAGAAGATTTTGCGCAGATACGCCAATGGGCCGAAACGGAAGAAAAGGTCGTAGCGATCGGTGAAATCGGCTTGGACTATTATTACGATAATAGTCCGCGAGATATTCAGAAAGAAGTGTTTCGTCGCCATATTGAACTGGCGAAGGAATTGGATTTGCCGATTACGATTCATGACCGGGATGCCCATGGTGATGTCATGGATATTTTGCGGGAACTGTCGGATGAACGCTTGCGTGGAATTTTGCATTGCTATAGCGGCAGCTATGAAATGGCCAAGGAGCTCATTGAATTGGGCTTTTACATTTCTTTTGCCGGGCCGGTGGTTTTCCCGAAAAGCACCAAACTAAAAGAGGTAGCAGCAAGACTGCCCTTGGAACGAATCCTAGTAGAAACGGACAGTCCTTACTTGACGCCGCCACCTTATCGAGGGAGACGCAATGATCCGTCCCGTGTCTACTATGTCGCAGAGGAAATTGCGCGATTGCACGAAAAACCGTTGGAGGAAGTTATCGCCATCACGACGGCCAATGCGAAGAAAATTTATCAGATTCAATAATAAAGACCGCAGCTCTGTCTGCGGTTTTTGTATTTTGTAAAGAAATATAGAGGAATGTTATAGACTTATTCTAAAAATTGTATTATAATGGCTAATATCTATCTTTTGACGGATGGATAAAATTGTAGCATGGAAGGTGAGTAGTATGGAAAGAAAGTCTTGGAAGAAGTGGTTGGCAGTAGGTTGTGTCGGATTGATGACAATCGGTGTGCTGGCAGGTTGTGGAGCAGAGAAGAAAGAGGCACATACCGGTTATCGCATTGGTTTGGTCCAAATTGTTCAACATCCGGCCTTGGATGAAGCTGCCAAGGGTATTGCAGACGGTTTAGCGAAGTCCGGTTTGAAAGAAGGCAAGGATTTCACCTTGGATCGTCAAAATGCACAGGGGGATCAATCCAATCTCAACACGATTATCGGAAGATTTATCAATGACAAGTCCAACTTGATCTTTGCAGTTGCAACTCCATCGGCGCAGGCCGCGGCGAATGCAACGAGTGATATTCCGATTGTGGCCACGGCAGTGACGGATTTTGTCGCAGCTCGTTTGGTACATAGCGATGACAAGCCGGGAACGAATGTAACCGGTACTACGGATCGCTCCGATATACCGGCGCAAGTGGACTTGATGTTGAAACTGACCCCGCAAATTCATACGATCGGAACTATTTACAACTCAAGCGAAATCAATTCGCAACTGCAGGCGGAGCAATTGAAAGCAGCCGCAGCGACCAAGGGCTTGGCGGTGAAGGAATATACCGTTTCTTCGGTCAATGATATTCCCCAGGCGGCGGCACAGATGGCAGCGGAAGTGGATGCAGTCTACATTCCGACGGACAATGTAGTGGCTTCGGCGCTACCGGCTCTGATTGCGGTGACGAATCCGGCACATATTCCCGTTTACGGCGCAGAAGCGGCACATGTCAAAAACGGTGCGGTAGCTTCTCTGTCGGTGGATTTCTACACATTGGGATTGAGAGCCGGTGAAATGGGCGCGGCAATTTTGCAAGGCAAGGCAAAACCGGAATCGATGCCGGTCGAAGCACAGAAGGATCTCAAGTTGATCATCAACGAAAAAGAAGTGCATCTTTTGGGAATCCAAGTACCTGCCGAATTGCAGGCCAAAGCAGAAGTAGTTCGTTAAGACTAGGGGCGTTCTTATGAACGCCTTTTAGAATAAATAGAAGAGGCGATAATAATGAATGATTTGATCGTTGCCACAGTGGCTCAAGGTCTCCTGTGGTCCGTTATGGCACTCGGTGTCTTCCTGACATTCCGCGTGCTCGATATTGCAGATTTATCGGTGGAAGGTACCTTTCCGCTCGGAGCTGCCATTGCAGCGACTTGGATCGCCGGTGGCGGCAATCCGTGGGTGGCGTTGTTGTTGGCCTTGGTAGGAGGTGCCTTGGCAGGTGTGGTCACGGCAGTCTTGCATACCAAGTTGAAGATTCCGGCCCTTTTGGCAGGGATCTTGACCATGATTGCCCTGTACTCCGTGAATTTGCGGATTATGGGCAAAGCCAATATTTCTCTATTGCGTATGGATACCGTTTTTACGGATGTAGCGGCTTGGGTGACACATTCCGTTTGGGCCACTTTGTTGGTAGGACTTGTTCTGACCTTCTTGGTGGGAGAATTTATTTACTGGTTCTTCGGTACCGAATTGGGAACGGCCATTCGAGCCACGGGTAATAATCCGCAGATGATTCGTGCCCAAGGTGTCAATACGGACCAAATGATTATTCTCGGCATGTTGATGAGTAATGCCTTGGTCGCGCTTTGTGGGGCCTTTGTCGCACAAAGCCAGGGG